>JAYTQW010000435.1:0-2965 GCA_043746535.1 Rhodospirillales bacterium | reverse complement strand
AAGCTCGGGGTCGCCCAGCAGGTGGCACACCTGACTGCGCAGGGGCAGGATGCCGGGGGCGAGGCGGGCCAGCCAGGCGAAGCCTTGCGGCAGGCCAGGGGGCCGGGAGCGCGACGTCTCGGAGGCGGCACGGAGCCTAGTCACCGCCGGTGCCACGGCCACTGCACCGGCCACCTTGCCGGCCTGCACCCGTGCCGTCAGGGCGGCGAAGCGGGCAGCCAGGCGGTTCAGGTAGGGCCAGACCAGCCACGCCAGTGCCACCGTGGCGCGGTCGCGCGCCGCGTGGGCGGCGATGGCCGCGCGCAGGGCCTGCACCACCAGCGTCAGGCGCTGCGACAGGCTCGGGGCGGGTGCGGGGAGCGGTATGGACACGAACGGAACAAGAACACAACCCGCAGCCTGTGTCAAGCGGCAATAGGAATGTTTGCATGCCAAGCCCGCCAACGAATGAGAGTTTTTGCTTCTTTTTGCAAAAAGAAGCGCTTCCTCGCTAACTGCCAGCGCCGCAGCGAGTTGGCGTCAAACCCCGCACAGACCGAGCAGGTTGCAACTAAAGCTGACGTTGTGGTCGATCGCCTGCGACCCGGCGTTGGCGAGTTGCATGTAGGGCAGGTTGCCGAGCAGGGCGAGTGTCGCTTCCGGTCCGCGCGTGAACACGCTGGCGGGCAACGCCGCGAGGGCGGCTTGCGGGTTTTGTGCCTGGGACACGGCGACCATGCTGTTCACCACGACCTGCGACGGCGTGCCGGGCGCCACGCCCAGCACCTGCCGCTCCTGGACGCGGCCTTGCTTCAGCATTTCCTTGGTGATGGCGGGCAGGCCGATGTAGCGCGGGTCGGCCTCCACATGCCCGGCCAGGTAGTCGATTGCCGCGATCGACAGCGCGCCCTGCGCCGGGTTGCCGTGGGTGCGCGACGCCTCGCCGAAGTTGTAGCTGGCGAGCGAGATGGCACCCTGGTCGGACATGACCTGGGCGCCATTGGCGTCGGTCGGCATGAACGCGCTGTCGATGGTGGGCGACGCCGTGGTGGCGCAGGCGGCGAGGCCGAGCAACGCGGCCAGGGCCGCGCCGCGCGGGAGGGACGATGGACGGGAGGACATGGGTTGGACTTTCAGAAACATGGGACGATCCGGCAGGAGCCGCTGTGCTGGTCTTCGGACACCAGCGCCCGGTGCGCGGCGGCGCTGGACAGTGGCAATGACGGCAGGTTGGCCAGGATGGCGGCGGTGGCGTCCGGCCCGCGCGTGAACACCGGCGCGGTCAGCGCGGCCAGTGCCGCCGCCCGGTCGCCGTAGTTGAACGCGGCGGCGGCGCTGAACAGCCGGTTGACCACCTCCTGCGAGGGTGCCGCCGGCGGGATGCCGAGCAAGGCCCGGATTTCGCCACGGGCCTGGATCATTTGCAGCTTGACGCCCGCCGGGAACGCGATCCAGCGCGGGTCGGCGTCCAACTCGCCGGCCAGGTAGTCGATCGCCGCCATGCTTTGCGCCCCTGAGGCCGGGTTGTCGCGGGTGATGGCGGGGTCGGTCAGCGTGTAGCTGACCAGTTGGATCGCGCCCTGGTCGGTCAGCACCGGCCCGCCATACCCTGTGTTCGGCATGAGGGCGCGGTTGGGCAGCCCGGCCGTGCAGCCCGCCACCAGCACGGCCGCCAGCAGCCAACCAGAGCGCCAGCCTCGATTCCGCCTTGTCATGGCAGACACATGGGATCGCCGGGGCGCGTTGCACCGCCCTTCCGCATCGCGTGATCGATGATGGAGGCCGTTTAAGGCAATCCGTCAGAGGGCGCGCAGGCCGGCCCGCATACGCTGCGCCAACACGACGTAATGCGCGGCGTTTTGCGCGAAGTGCGCCTGTTCGTCCGGCTCCATCGTCCGCACCTTGCGCGCCGGGCTGCCGGCCCATAGCTCGTGGCGGCCAAGCCGCTTGTTGGGCGTCAACAGCGCGCCCGCAGCCAGCACGCCGCCTCGCTCGATCACCGCGCCGTCCAGCACGGTCGATCCCATGCCGACGAAGGCGTGGTCCTCGATGGTGCAGGCGTGCAGGATGGCGGCGTGGCCGATGGTCACGTCGTCGCCGATGATGGTCGGCATCGTCTCGCCGGTGATATGGACGATGCAGCCGTCCTGGATGTTGGTGCGGGCGCCGACGCGGATGAAGCAGGTGTCGCCGCGCAGCACCGTGTGGAACCACACGCTCGACTGCGCGCCGATGGCGACGCGCCCGATCACCGCCGCCGTGTGGGCGATGAAGGCGTCCGGCGCCACGTCCGGCACATGGCCCTCGAAGCTGTAGATGCCGTCAGCCATGCGCCGCCTCCAGACCCAGCATCAGTGCCACGTTCTGCGCCGCTGCCCCCGACGCGCCCTTGCCGAGGTTGTCCAGCCGCGCCACCAGCACCGCCTGGCGCGTCTCCTCGCGGGCGAACACGCGCAGTTCCAGCAGGTCGGTGCCGGCCAGTGCGCCGGCATCCAGCGTGCCCGACTGCTCCGCCGGCAACACCCGCACCAGCGGCTCGCCGGCGTAGTGGTCGGACAGTGCGGCGAACAGGTCGGCGCCGCGCACCGTGCCGGGCAGCCGGTCGAGATGCAGCGGGACGCTGACCAGCATCCCCTGCCGGAAATGCCCGACCGAGGGCACGAACACCGGCGCGTCGTTCAGGCCGCTGTAGCGGTGCGTCTCCGGCACATGCTTGTGCGCAAGACCGAGCGCATACAGCGCGAACGCCGGCCCGCCCTCCGCCTCATGCGCCGCGATCATCGCCTTGCCGCCGCCGGAGTAGCCGCTGACCGCGTTGATGCCGATGGCGGCGTCGCGCCCGACCAGGCCCGCGTCCACCAGCGGGCGCAGCAGGCCGATGGCCCCGGTCGGGTAGCAGCCCGGATTGCTGACCCGCGATGCCCCGGCGATGGCGGCGCGCTGGCCCGGCGCCATCTCGGCGAACCCGTAGGTCCAGCCCTCGGCC
>JAYTQW010000434.1:0-3402 GCA_043746535.1 Rhodospirillales bacterium | reverse complement strand
TAGACGGCGGACAGCAGCTTCTGCGCCTCCACCGTGCCGTCGAAGGTCGCCACCGGGTTGGCGCAGTTGTCGCAGTGCCCGCACGGGCTCGCCAGATCCTCGCCGAAGCAGGCCAGCAGCGCGTGGGTGCGGCAGCCGGCGGTCTCGGTCAGTTGCACCATTGCCTCCAGCCGCTGCCGCATCACCGCCTTCTGCGCCTCCGGGACGCCGGAAATTGCCAGGAAGTGGCGGGCGCGGGCGACATCCTCGCCGCCGTGCAGCAGCAGCGTGTCCGACATCTCGCCGTCGCGCCCGGCGCGGCCGATCTGCTGGTAGTACGCCTCCGGGCTGTCCGGCATGTCGAGATGCACCACGAAGCGCACGTCGGGCCGGTCGATGCCCATGCCGAAGGCGATGGTCGCCACCATGACGATCGGCTCGCCGGAGCGAAACCGGGTCAGCGCCTCGCGCTTCTGTTCGGGCGGCAGGCCGGCGTGGAACACCAGCGCGGGCAGGCCCTTCTCGACCAGTTTCGCGGCCACCCGCTCGGTCTTGGCGCGGCTGCCGCAATAGACGATGCCGGTCTCGTTGCGGTGGCGCGCAATCAGGGCCAGCAGTTGCGCGGTCTCGCCCACCTTCGGCTCGGCGCTGAGCAGCAGGTTAGGACGGTGGAAGCTGGCGCTGAACACCGCCGCGTCCCGCATGTGCAGCGCCGCCAGGATGTCGGCGCGGGTGCGCGGGTCGGCGGTGGCGGTCAGGGCGATGCGCGGCACGCCGGGGAACAGCACCGGCAACTCGGCCAGCATGCGGTATTCCGGGCGGAACTCGTGGCCCCACTGGCTGACGCAATGCGCCTCGTCGATGGCGATCAGCGCCAGCCGCCGCCGTTGCAGCCGGTCCAGCATGCCTTGTGTCAGCAGCCGCTCCGGCGAGACATACAGGAGGTCGAGGTGGCCGGCATCCAGCTCGCGCCCGATCCGCTGGCCCTCGCCCGGCTCCAGCTCCGAGTGCAGCGCGCCGGCGGCGACGCCGAGCTGGCGCAGCGCCGCCACCTGGTCGTCCATCAGCGCGATCAGCGGCGACACCACCACGGCGGTGCCGGGGCGGCAGAGTGCCGGCACCTGGTAGCAGACGCTCTTGCCGCCACCGGTCGGCATCAGCACCAGTGCGTCGCCGCCGGAGACCACGCGCTCGACCGCCGCCTCCTGCTGGCCCCGGAACGCCGGGAAGCCGAACACCCTGGCGAGCACCTCGCGCGGCGAGCCGGGCGCGTCAGCCGGTGGGAGCAGGGCTGCGGACAAGTGCTAGGGAGCGCCGATGCTGATCTCGACGCGGCGGCCCTCGACCGGATCGAGCGCCACGTCCACCTGGCCCTCGCCCTTCGGCCGCAGCCGGGACGGGTCGACGCCATTGGCGCGCAGCGCGTCGGCCACGACATGGGCGCGGGTGACCGACAGGCGCTGGTTCGCCTGCGGGCTGTTGTCGGCGGTGGCATAGCCGGACACGTAGACGCGGGCGTCCGGGTTGGCGCGGGCGTGCGCGGCGGCGGCCTTCACCGCACCCTGGGCGGTGTCGTCGAGGCTGGCCGAGAACGGCTGGAAGAAGATGACGTAGCGCGGCACGTCCGGCCCGAACAACCGGGCACAGGCACCCAATGCCGGCAGGCTGGCCAGCAACAGCAGGCCGGCAAAGGCATGGCGGCGGGAGAGCGGCATCGGCATCGGGCGCGTCCTTGGCATTGCTAGGGGTGTTCGTGCCCTGGACTGCGCGTGGGCGTCAATCGCGCGGCCGCGTTTTCAATAGCCACGCGCAGGGTCATACAGGTTTGGCACCGGCTCGCCAAGCAGGTCGGCGGCGATGGCGGCGGCGGCGGTGCGGGCGCGGCCCTCCCTGGTGTCGAACGCGGCGCCGTGCGCGGTGACGATGATGCGCGGGTGGCTCCAGGCCGGGTGGTCGTCGGGCAACGGCTCGCGCTCGAACACGTCGATGGCGGCGCCGGCGAGGTGGCCCGAGTCGAGAGCGGCGAGCAGGTCGCGCAGCACCAGATGGCTGCCGCGCCCGGCCTGCACCAGACCCGCGCCCGGCGGCAGCAGCGCCAGGGTTTCGGCGCGCAGGATGCCCCGCGTGGCCGGCGTCTCCGGCAGCAGGTTTATCAGGATGTCGGTGCGCGCCAGGAACGCGGCCAGCATCGCATCGCCGGCGAAGCACGCGATGCCGGGCAGGTCGCGCGGGCGGGTCGCCCAGCCTGCGACCTGGAAGCCGAGTGCGGCCAGCGCCGCCGCCGCCGCCGTGCCGAGCTGGCCCAGACCCATCACGCCCACCCGGGTCTGGCGGGCGGTGCGGGGCTGCGTGAACTCGTCCCACTGCCGCGCCCGCTGCCGGGCGATGCTGCGCGGCAGGTCGCGCAACAGCGCCAGCGCCATCATGCAGGCGTACTCGGCCATGCGCTGCCCGGTCTCCGGGTTGACCATCCGCACCAACGGCAGGTGCGCGGGCAGCGTCGGGTCGGCGGTGATGTGCCCGACCCCGGCGGCGTCGCTCAGCACCAGCCGCAGGTGGGGGAAGCCGGCGATGCGGCCATGGTCGGGCTGCCACACGAACACGTAGCGCACCTGGGCCGGATCGACGCCGGGATCGTCCCACCAGCGCACCTCCAGCGAGGGGGCGAACTGGCCAAACCAGTGCCGCCACTCCGGCACCGCCGCCTCGCCGTCCGATTTGACCAGCAGGATCATGGCGATGGTAGCCTCCACGCATGCCGCATCCGTTCGCCCCCGAGTTCCGCGCCGAACCCTACTGGTGGGATGTGGCGGCGCCCATCGCCAATCCGCGGGAGCTGCCGGATTCCGCCGATGTCGCCATCGTCGGCGGCGGCTATGCCGGGCTGTCGGCGGCGCTGACCTTGCGGCGATTGGGTCGCGGCGCCGTGGTGCTGGACGCCGAGCGGATCGGCTGGGGCGCCAGTTCGCGCAACGGCGGCATGGTCTCCGGCGGGCTGAAGCTGGCCGGCGGCGCGCTGGAACGCCGGTTCGGGCCGGTGCGCGGACGCGACATCGCGCTCGCCGCCGCCGCCTCGCTCCCGTTCATCGAGGAGCTGATCGCGCGCGAGGCGATCGAGTGCGACTACGTCCGCTGCGGCCGCTTCACGCCCGCCTGGACGGGGGCGCATTACGCGGCACTGGCGCGCAAGGCGCCGTACATTGCCCAGATCACCGGATTGCCGACGCGCATGGTGGCCCGGGCGGAGCAGGGCGAGGCGCTGGGGTCGGCGCATTATCGCGGCGGGATGCTGGCCGACGCCACCGGCTCGCTCCACCCGGCCAGGTATGCGCGCGGGCTGGCAGAGGCAGCGGCGCGGGCCGGCGCCAGCCTGATCGACGGCATCCGCGTCGCCGGCATCGAGCGCACGGGTGGCGGCTTCGC
>JAYTQW010000433.1:0-2670 GCA_043746535.1 Rhodospirillales bacterium | reverse complement strand
TCAAGATCTTTGTAATGCTGGAAAAAATGGGCGATCTGGTCGATCACGATACGGGGCAGTTCCTTGTAGGATTCAACGCCCGTATAGAAGGGGAAAAGCTTGGTCACCGGCACAGCCAGAATTTTTTCGTCCTGCCCGTTTTCGTCTTCCATCATCAGCACGCCGATGGGGCGCACACGCACGACGCAACCGGGGATAAACTGGCTGCGGGCGACGACCAGCACGTCGGCCGGGTCGCCGTCATCGGCCAGCGTGCCGGGAATGAAGCCGTACGCCGCCGGATAGGCCATCGGCGTGAACAGGAAGCGGTCCACCATCATGGCGCCGCTCTCCTTGTCGACCTCGTATTTGACCGCCGATCCCTGCGGAATCTCGATCACCACGTTGATATCGTGCGGCGGCGCGCGGCCGGTGGAGAGCTTGCTCACGTCCATGCTACAATTCCTTCGGTGGTTGCGTGGGCCTCCTATACCGAAGTGTGGCCGCCGCATGAAGGAGGGCGTCGATGACTATGGCGGTTCGCCTGCCGATGAGCATGACGCAATTCCTCGACTGGGAGGCGCGGCAGGAGGTCAAGCACGAGTTCGACGGCGAGGCGGCGGCGGCCATGACCGGCGCGCGGGTGGCGCATGTCGCCATCCAGGGCAACCTGCTGGCGGCGCTGCTGGCGCGGCTACGCGGCACGCCGTGCCGCCCGTACGGCAGCGACCTGCAACTGCGTGCGCAGGGCAGGGTGCGCTACCCCGATGCGATGGTCGTCTGCTCGCCGCTTTCCCCCGATGACGGCTTCTGCGCGAACCCCACGGTGGTGTTCGAGATCATATCGCCCAGTTCGGCCCGCACCGACCGCATCGCCAAGGTGCGCGAGTATTGGGAGATCCCGTCCATCCTGCACTATGTCATCCTGGAGCAAGGCCTGGTCAGCGCCCTGCACTGCGTGCGTGCCGCCGGCAAGTGGCAGACGACGCTGCTCGGCCCCGACGACAGGCTGGCGTTCCCGGAGATCGGCGTCTCCCTTGCCTTGGCGGAGTTATACGACGGGTTGGACTTCACCGACCCGTCCGCCGGATAGGCCGCTGTTGCGAACCGCGCGGCGGCGTGCCACATCGCAACGCCATGCGCCTGTAGCTCAACGGTTAGAGCGGGCCGCTCATAACGGCTTGGTTGCGGGTTCGATTCCTGCCAGGCGCACCAGAGCCGACTAGCCCACGTATCCTACCGAGGGAGTGCCCCGCCGATGGCCGCGTATCAGTATGTCTATGTGATGAAGGACGTGACCAAGGCGTTTGCCGGCGGGCGCGAGGTGTTCAAGGGCATCACGCTGTCGTTCCTGCCCGGCGTCAAGATCGGCCTGCTCGGCGTCAACGGCGCCGGCAAGTCGACGCTGCTGAAGATCATGGCCGGCATCGAGACCGAGTTCGGCGGCGAGGCCTGGGCCGCCGAGGGCGTGCGCGTCGGCTACCTGGCGCAGGAGCCGCAGCTCGAGGCCCATCTTACCGTGTCGGAGAACGTGCAGCTCGCGTTCGGGCCGCTGAAGGCGGCACTGGAACGGTTCAACGAAATTTCCAACCTGTTCGCCGAGCCGATGGACGACGACACCATGAACAGGCTGCTCGGCGAGCAGGCCGACCTGCAGGAGAAGATCGACGCCGAGGACGGCTGGGAGCTGGAGCGCCGGGTCGAGATCGCGCTGGACGCGCTGCGCTGCCCGCCGCCGGACAGTGCCGTGACCAACCTCTCGGGCGGCGAGCGCCGGCGCGTGGCGCTGTGCCGGCTGTTGCTGGAACGCCCCGACATGCTGCTGCTGGACGAGCCGACCAACCATCTGGACGCCGAGAGCGTGGCGTGGCTGGAAAAGACCCTGCGCGAGTACACCGGCACCGTGCTGCTGGTGACGCACGACCGCTACTTCCTGGAGAACGTCACCAACTGGATCCTCGAACTGGAGCGGGGCCGCGGCTATCCGTTCGAGGGCAACTACTCCTCCTGGCTGAACCAGAAGCGCAAGCGCCTGCAGCAGGAGGAGAAGGAGGAGAGCAGCCGGCAGCGCGCCCTGGCCGCCGAGGCCGAGTGGATCGGCAGTTCCGCCCGTGCCCGCCAGACCAAGAGCAAGGCGCGCATCCAGAAATACGAGGAGATGCTGGCCCGCAGCCAGGAGCAGCAGGTCGGCGTGGCGGAAATCGTGATCCCGCCCGGCCCGCGCCTGGGCGGCACCGTGATCGAGGCGGAGAAGCTGCGCAAGCTGTACGGCAACCGGCTGCTGATCGACGACCTCGACTTCAAGCTGCCACCCGGTGGCATCGTCGGCGTGATCGGCCCGAACGGCGCCGGCAAGACCACGCTGTTCAAGATGATTACCGGCATGGAGCACCCCGACGCCGGCAAGCTCACGGTCGGCGAGACGGTGAAGCTCGGCTATGTCGACCAGAGCCGCGACAGCCTGAACCCCGATATGTCGGTGTGGCAGGAAATCAGTGGCGGCACCGACGTGATCTATCTGGGCAAGCGCGCGGTGCCGTCGCGGGCCTATGTCGGCGCCTTCAACTTCAAGGGCAGCGACCAGCAGAAGAAGGTCGGCATCCTCTCGGGCGGCGAGCGCAACCGCGTGCATCTGGCCAAGATGCTGAAGAGCGAGAGCAACGTCATCCTGCTCGACGAGCCGACCAACGA
>JAYTQW010000432.1:0-8242 GCA_043746535.1 Rhodospirillales bacterium | reverse complement strand
GAAGCCTGCGACAACACGCTGGCGGTGGCGCGGCGCTGCGCGGTGATGGCGGAGACCCGCCAGCCGCAACTGCCGGCCTGCCCGAAGGTGCGCGCCGGCAGCACCGAGGCGGAGACGCTCGACGCCATCGCCGCCGAGGGCCTGGAGCGGCGGATGGACGCCCTCGGCGCCGATGCGGCGGCGCGCGCCACCTACCGCGAGCGGCTCGATTTCGAGCTGTCGGTGATCGCCAACATGGGCTTCCCCGGCTATTTCCTGATCGTCGCCGATTTCATCCAATGGGCCAAAAGCCACGACATTCCGGTAGGGCCGGGGCGCGGCTCCGGCGCCGGATCGGTGGTCGCCTGGGCGCTGACCATCACCGATATCGACCCGCTGCCATGGGGGTTGCTGTTCGAGCGCTTCCTCAACCCCGAGCGCGTGTCGATGCCCGACTTCGACATCGACTTCTGCCAGGAGGGGCGCGACGCGGTCATCGCCTACGTCCGCCAGGAGTATGGCGCGGAGCGCGTGGCGCAGATCATCACCTTCGGCAAGTTGCAGGCGCGCGCCGCCATCCGCGATGTGGGCCGCGTGCTCGGGATGCCGTTCGGGCAGGTCAACAAGGTGGCCGAGCTGATCCCCAACAACCCGGCCAAGCCGGTCACGCTGCAACAGGCCATCGACGGCGAGCCGAAATTGCAGCGGATGCGCGAGGACGACGAGGCGGTGCGCCGGCTGATGGAGATCGCGCTGCAACTGGAGGGGCTGTACCGCCACGCCAGCACCCACGCCGCCGGCATCGTCATCGGCGACCGCGACCTGGTGGACCTGGTGCCGGTCTATCGCGACCCGAAATCGCCCGCGCTGGTGACGCAGTACTCGATGAAATACGTCGAGCAGGCCGGGCTGGTGAAGTTCGACTTCCTGGGTCTCACCACGCTCACCATCCTCAAGCGCGCGATGGGCTTCCTGGCGCGCGAAGGCATCGTGGTCGACCTGGACCGGCTGCCGCTGGACGACGCGCCCACCTACGCCATGCTGGCGAAGGGCGACGCCGGCGGGGTGTTCCAGTTCGAGTCGACGGGGATGCGCGACGTGCTGCGGCAGATGCGCCCGGACCGCTTCGAGGACCTGATCGCCGGCGTGGCGCTGTACCGCCCCGGCCCGATGGCCAACATCCCCGACTACTGCCGCAGGAAGCACGGCGAGAAATGGGAGCCGCCGCACCCGGAGTTGCGGGGCATCCTGGGCGAGACCTACGGCATCATGGTCTATCAGGAACAGGTCATGCAGATCGCCCAGCGCATGGCCGGCTACAGCCTGGGCAGCGCCGACCTGTTGCGCCGCGCGATGGGCAAGAAGATCCGGTCCGAGATGGACGCCCAGCGCCGGACCTTCGTGGACGGGGCGACCGCGCGCGGCATCACGCCGGAGAAGGCCGAGGAGGTGTTCGACCTCATGGCCAAGTTCGCCGATTACGGCTTCAACAAGTCGCACGCCGCCGCGTACGCGCTGGTCGCCTACCAGACCGCGTGGTTGAAGGCCAACCATCCGGTCGCGTTCAGCGCCGCGTGCATGAGCCTGGCGCTCACCAACACCGACCGGCTGGCGGCGTTGCGCCAGGACGCGGCGCGCGCCGGCATCCGCCTGTTGCCGCCCGACATCAACCGCTCGATGGCCGACTTCGCGCTGGAGCGCGACGCCGACGGAAAGCTGTGCGTCCGCTACGCGCTGGCGGCGGTGAAGCGGGTCGGGCAGGCGGCGATGGAGACGCTGGTGGCGGCGCGTGACGACCGCCCGTTCGCCTCGCTGGCCGACCTCGCCGAGCGGATCGATCCGAGGCAGCTCAGCAAGCTGCAACTCGAAAGCCTTGCGAGGGCGGGCGCGTTCGACAGCCTCGACGACAACCGCGCGCGGGTGTTCGCCGCCGCCGAGACGGTGCTGCGCCGCGCCCAGTCCAACGCCGAGCAGAAAGGCAGCGGCCAGGTGGCCCTGTTCGGCGCCACCGTGGGACCCGAGCCGTTGCGGCTGCCGGATGTGCCCGACTGGGCGCCGTTCGACCGGCTGGCGGCGGAGGCGGAGGCGATCGGCTTCCACCTCACCGCGCACCCGCTCGATGCCTATGCGACCGCCCTGCGCCGGCTCGGCGTCATCCCCAGCATCGCCATCGAGCAGCACGCCCGCGCCGGCACCTCCCGCGTGCGCCTGGCCGGCTCGGTGGTGGCGACCAAGGAGCGCCCCACCCGCACCGGCAGCCGCATGGCCTGGGTGCGCCTGTCCGACGCCGCCGGCAGCTATGAGGTGACGCTGTTCAGCGAGGTGCTGGGCCGCTCGCGCGAGGCGTTGGCCGCCGGCACGCCGTTGCTGGTGACCGCCGACCTGAAGCTGGAGGGCGACGCGCTGCGCATCACCGCGTCCGACGTGGTGCCGCTGGACCAGGCCGCCGCCGGCATCGGCTCCAGCCTGCGCATCTGGCTGGAACGCACCGAGGCGGTGCCGCACATCAGCACCCTGCTGGCCAAGGCCGGCAAAGGACGCGGGCGCGTGGTGCTGGTGCCGCGTCTGGACGACCGCCAGGATGTCGAGATGGCGTTGCCGGGCGGCTTCAACGTGACGCCGCCGCTGGCGCAGGCGATGAAGACGCTGATGGGTGTGGCGCGTATCGAGCTGGACTGACGTGCGACTGCGGCCGTGGCGGGAGGGCGACGACCTGCTGCCGCTGTGGCTCGCGGCGTGGGTAGCGACGATGCCGGAGATCGATTTCCCGGCCCGCTCGGGGTGGTTCCGCGCGCATCTGGCGCAACTGGTCCGCGAGGGCGCGAAGGTGATCTGCGCCGAGGCGGACGGCGAACTGGCCGGCTTCGTCACCGTGCATCCGGGCAGCGGCCATCTGGATCAGCTTGCGGTGCATCCGGCGTGGTTCGGGCGGGGTGTCGCGACGGCGCTGCTGGATACGGCGAAGGCGGACAGTCCGGGCCGTCTGTGGCTCGACGTGAACCAGTCCAACCGGCGCGCGGTCGCGTTCTATCGCCGGGCGGGCTTCTCGGCGGTGGGCGACGGCATCAACCCGGCCTCCGGCCTCGCCACCTGGCGCATGTGCTGGCGCCTGGATGGACCCGGGTAGGCGGCGAGCCTCACTCGCCCGACAGGTCGCGGCGGCGGCGGTCGAGTTCCTCGCTGTAGCGGCGCAGCGCGTGGTGTTCGGTCAGCAGGCCGATGACCTTGCGCGTGTCGGGCGCGTCGATCACCGCCAGGGCGTCGCTCTCCGCCCGCTCGAACATCTCGATGGCCTCCTTCACCGGCATCTGCGGCAGCAGGATGTCATCGGTGTAATGGACCACCTCGCCCAGCCTGGTGGTCGGCTCCAGTTGCAGGGCGTGCGCCTCCGCCACCTGCACGATGCCGGCGTAGCGGTCCATCGGGTCCACCACCACCACGCGGCTTGCGGCACCCAGCGGGAAGTCGCGGCGGAAGCTGGCCAGGGTGAGGTCGCTGCGCACCGTGCGCACCTCCCGCCGCATCATCCGCCCGACCGTGAGGTTGCGCACCCAGCCGACATCGACCGCGCTGCGGATCGCCTCGCCGCGCAGGTGGAAGCGCCAAGTGGCGAACGAGTAGCCGAAGGTGCGGCGCACGGTGAGCGCGGAAATGACGCTGGCGGCCACCACGGCGACGGTCAGCGGCAGCGAGCCGGTGGTTTCCAGCGCCAGGAACGCCATCGTCAGCGGCCCGCCGACGATGGCGACGGCCAGGCCGCTCATGCCGACCAGCGCGCACACCACCGGCGGGATGGCGCCGCTCACGGTCACCAGCGCGATCAGGCCGGCGAACAGCTTGCCCAGCATGGCGCCGAGGAACAGGCTGGCGAAGAACAGGCCGCCACGAAAGCCGGAGCCAAGCGAGATGGCCGACGCCAGCGACTTCAGCACGATCAGCACGGCGATGTGGGTCAGCGTGTACGGCGCGTCCAGCCCGACCTCCAGCGCCGCGTGACCCGACGACAACACCTGCGGCGCGATCAGGGCCAGCAGTCCGACCGCGCCGCCGCCGATCGCCGGGCGCAGCCAGGACGGCACCCGGCTGCGCCGGAACAGGCTCTCGGTCAGGGTCACGCCGCGCATGATGGCGATGCCGACCAGGGCGCAGAGCACGCCCAGCAGCAGCAATGGCACGTAGTGGCTGGCGGTGATGACGGTCGGCACCTGGACATCGAAGCCGTACGGCTCCGGGTTCAGCAGCCGGCTGATGGCGACGGCGGTGATCGAGGCGACCACCACGGGCGCCAGCGTGGCCAGCGAGTAGGTGCCGATCACCAGCTCGAACGCATAGAACGCGCCGGTCAGCGGCGCGTTGAACGCCGCCCCGATGGCGCCGGCGGCACCACAGCCGACCAGCAGCCGCAGGTCGTGGCGGCGCACCCGGAAGCTGCGGCCGAGGCGGGAGGCGATGGCGCTGCCGATCTGGGTGTAGCCCGCCTCCAATCCGACCGAGGCGCCGACGAACTGCGAGGCCATGGTCTGCGCCACCACCAGCAGGCTGTCGTTCAGCGACATGCGCCCGCCGTACAGCGCGTTCGCCTCGATCGGGTCGACCGCCCGGCGTGGATGCCAGCGCGCGATGCCCCAGCCGAGCAGGCCGACGCAAAGGCCGCCGACCGAGGGCACCAGCAGCACGCGCACCGGGTCCATGACGATCTGGCCGCTGAGCCGCTCGTGCGGGCCGAGCGCGAACAGCAGCCGGTGCGCAAGCTGGGCGATACCGGTCATGGCGGTGACGCACAGCCCGGCGCCGACGCCGACGAACGCCGCCAGCACCACCAGCCACAGCTCGTCGGCGCGGACCAGCGCCCGCAATGTTTGCGGGGCGTGGATGAACCAGTCGTTGATCCGCTTGGCGCCGAAACGGTTGGCGCGGCTTGCGGGTTTGGGCGGGGGGGCGGGCGCAACTGTGACTTCGGGTGCCATTGCACCAGTGGTGGTCGCACTGCCCTGGATGGTCGCCATCGGCACGGCCCGCCGCGTTATCGCTGGGCCAGTGATGGGCTGTTAAAGGTTGACGATCAATGTGCGAACGGCGCGTTCCGGCTTACATTTTCGTCACACGCGACGATGCGCTCACAAGCGTGTCTTTCCGGTTCCGATCACAAGGTTCTCCGATCACAAGGTCCCGGTATCATAGCCCGCGCGCCGCCCGCGTCGCGGCCAGGTCATCGTCGATGAACGCCTGCACCAGTTCCGTCAAGGTGCCGTGTTCCGCAAAGCCCAGCCGGCGAGCCCGCGCCGGTGCGAACGCCGCCGGCCAGCCGCCGACGATGCGCGCCACCTCGGCGTCCGGGCGGCGGACGATGTGCGCCGAGGCGCCCGGCCGCACCGCCTCCAAGGCGGCGATGATCCTGGCCACGCTGACCGACAGGCCGGGCAGGTTGAGGCCCCGGTCCAATCCCATCGGCGCGGTGTCCAGCGTGGCCGCGTGCAGCAGCCAGCCGATGGCGCTGCGCGGGCTGGCGACCCAGGCGGCGAAGTCGTCGCCGACCGGCAACGCGGCGGGCAGCCCCAGCAGCGGCTCGCGCACGATGGCGCTGATGAAGCTGCTGGCGGCTTTGTTCGGCGCCCCTGGCCGCACCATGATGGTCGGCAGCCGCAGCGAGACCGCGTCCAGGAAGCCGCGCCGGGTGGCGTCGGCCAGGAACAGTTCGGCCGCCGCCTTCTGCGCGCCGTACGAGTTCGCCGGCAACTGCCGTGCGTCGTCGTCCAGCACCGAGGCCTGGTCGCCGGAGAAGCTGGCGACGCTGCTGGCGAACACCACGCGCGGTGGCGTGCCCAGCGCCGCGCAGGCGTCGATCACCGCGTCGGTGCCGCGCACGTTGACCCGGCGGCCGAGCGCATAGTCGGCCTCCGCCGCCGAACTCACCACCGCCGCGAGGTGGAACACCAGCCCGGTGCGCGGTGGGATCGCCGCCGTCGGCAGGTTGGCGAGGTCGCCGCCGATGCTGTGGACCGGGAAGCCGGCGGCAGGCGCCTCGGGCGGGTTCAGGTCGAACAGGGTCAGCGAGGCGACCGGGTGGTGGCCGATGCGGCCGCACTCCGCCAGGCGTCGCGCCAGCTTGCCGCCGAGGAAGCCGCCGCCGCCGAGAATGGTGATGTGCATGGGGCACCTTCGTCGCTCAGGTTGCAGCCTTTGCCGAAGCTGTTATTGGCGGTAGGCGCCAGGGCAGCGGAGGCATGCGGCATGGACTTCGATATCCTACCGGCGCGCGGCGAGGCGGAGATAGCCGAAATCAGGACGCTTCGGCGCGAGTACGCCAATTGGCTCGGCGTCGCTCACATCTTCGACGAACTGGAAGCTGAGCTGGCTCTGCTGCCCGGCCGGTATGCTCCGCCCGCAGGCGAGTTGTTGCTCGCCCGTGGCAGAGACGCCGCGCCACTCGGCTGCATCGGGGTGCGGCCATTCGCCAGGGCGGGCGCTTGCGAGATCAAGCATCTGTATGTCCGTGGCGAGCGGCGTGGCGGCGGCGTCGGCGCTGCGCTGGTGGCGGCGGCGGTGCGGTCGGCCGTGGCGTCCGGCTACCGGGAGGCGCTGCTGGATGTGCTGCCGAGCATGGCGTCCGCACTCTCGATCTACCGGGCGCTTGGGTTCGAGCAGACGCCGCCGTACTGGCCCAATACCGTCTCGGGTGCCCTGTTCTTCGCCAAGCGGCTTCAGACATAGGGATGGATTGCCTTGGCCCACGGACAGGCACAGCCTGCGTGGCTCGCAACAGGGGACTGGCATGGCGGAGACGACCGAGAGCGCGCCGAGACCCGCGCCAGGAAACGTAGCGGGAAACGTGCCGTGGCTCGACCTGCTGCGTGGCGGTCACGCGGCGCCCAGTGCGGTGGTCGGCGGCGGCATGGTGCTGCACGCCGTCAACGTGTTCATCGTCGCCACCATCCTGCCCTCGGTGGTGCACGACATCGGCGGCCTGCGCTACTTCGCCTGGAGCACGACGTTGTATGTGGTGGCGTCGCTGTTCGGCGCGATCGCCTGCGCGCGGCTGCTGGGCCGCTCGGGTGCCCGCTGGGCATATCGCGCCGCGTTGGCCACGTTCGCGCTGGGCACGCTGATGTGCGCGCTGGCCCCCTCGATGGGCGTGCTGCTGGCGGGGCGGTTCGTGCAGGGATTGGGCGCCGGCACGCTGTCCGCCCTGTCGTTCACCCAGGTCCGGGCCCTGTTCCCGGAACGGCTGTGGCTGCGGGCACTGGCGCTGATCTCGATCATGTGGGGCATGGCGACCCTGCTGGGGCCGGCGGTGGGAGGCGTGTTCGCGCAGTTCGGCGCCTGGCGCGCGGCGTTCTGGACGCTGTTGGCGATCACGCCGTTGTTCGCGCTGCTGGTCGAGGCATCGCTGCCGCGCGTGGCCCGGCCGGGTGTCGGCGTGACGGCGCCGATGGCGTGGCTGAACCTGGCGCTGCTCACCGTCAGCGTGGTGGCGATCTCGGTCGGCAGCATGGCGCTGTCGGCATCCGGCAACCTGGCCGGCCTCGCCGTGGCCGCCGCCGGCCTGGCGCTGTTCGTCCGGCGCGAGCGGCACGCCACCCCGCGCCTGCTGCCGCATGGCGCCTGTTACCTGGCGCATTCCCTGGGCGCCACCTACGCGGTCATGCTGCTGCTGCTGATCGGGCTGACCGTCGAGATCTTCGTGCCCTACTTCCTGCAAACCCTGCACGGCCTGTCGCCGCTGCACGCGGGCTACGTCTCCGCGCTGCTGTCGTTCGGCTGGACGGTCGGCAGCACGGTCAGTTCCGGCGGCCACGCGCGGGCGGCGGGGCGGGCGCTGGCGTCGGGGCCGCTGGTGGTGGCGGCGGGCCTGCTCGGCCTTGCGGTGCTGATGCCGCAGAGCGGTGCCGGCGGCCTCACGGTGGCGGCGATGGCGGCCTGCCTGCTGGCGATGGGCCTTGGCATCGGGCTGTGCTGGCCGTACCTGGGCGCGCGCGTGTTCTCCTCCGCGATGGAGGGCGAGCACGCGCTGGCAGCCTCCTCGATCACCACCGTCGTCATGGTCGGCAACGCGCTGGGGAGTGCGTTGGGCGGGATGGTCACCAACATGGCCGGGCTGAGCGCGCCGGGCGGCGTCGCGGGCGCGGTGCCGGCGGCGGCGTGGCTGTTCGGTGCCGCGATGCTGGCGCCGGCGCTGGCGGCGGCGGCGGTGCGCCGGCGGGTCGCCATTGCCGGCGCCGCCGCGACCGCGTAATCATGCGCCATGATCAGTGTATATGGCCAA
>JAYTQW010000431.1:0-3971 GCA_043746535.1 Rhodospirillales bacterium | reverse complement strand
GACGGACCGCCGCTGTCGTCGTGGCGCAGCCGTGCAGAACCTGGCCCATAGTGCTTGCTTCCATGCCGAGGAAAACAATGCACCACCAAAGCCTGGGATCAAACATCTAATCAATACGGAACCTTTCAACGATCACATGGCATTGTCCATTCCATAATTGTTATTGTTATTGTTTTGTAGCGTAGTAATAGTTTTTCCCAACACAATCGGCCGAGCCCCATCATACTTCAACAATCGGCTCCCGTTTTTGCCGTTCCTAAATGGAAGGATTATTCTCCATCAGGTTCGGCTACTTTTCCGCCTAAGATTGCGACCTCCCCTTGCGCCGTAACCCGCAGCAATCACGACCGCATCCGCGTCCCGGTCGGATCAAACGGCGGCTCGGCCGAGAGTGTCGCGGCGTGGCGGTTGCCGAGGATGTCCACCGCGAATCTGCCATTGGTCCGCGCCAGCGCCGCCGGCACATACGCCAGCGCCACCGAGCGGCCCAGGTGGTGCGCATAGCCGCCGGAGGTGACCCAGCCGACCGTCTCGCCGTCATGCGTCACCGGCTCGTCGCCGATGGCGTCGGCGTCGAGGGCGTCGACCAGCAGGGTCACCAGCCGCAGCTTGCCGCCGTCCTCGCGTTCGCGAACAGCGGCTTCGCGGCCGATGAACTCGCCTTTCTTCAGGTTGACGAAGCGGCCCAGCCCGGCCTCCTCCGGCCCGTAGATCGGGCGGTACTCGCGCGCCCAGGTGCCGAACCCCTTTTCCAGCCGCAGCGCGTTCAGCGCCCGCGCGCCGACATGGCGCAGCCCAAGATCGGCGCCCAGCCGCAGCAACGCCGCGTATAGCGTCGGCTGATAGTCGGGCGAGACCCAGATCTCGTAGCCAAGGTCGCCGGTGAAGGTCAGCCGCCCGACCGTGGCCGGCACCATGCCCAGCGTCATGCGGCGGTAGCGCATGAACGGGAACGCAACGTTCGACACATCCGCGTCCGCCAGCCGGGCTAGCAGCTCGCGTGAGCGGGGGCCGGCGATGGACAGGCCGGTGAGGTCCGCCCGCCGCGAGCGGATGGCGACGCCGGTGGCGGGCGCGTGCGACTCCCACCAGCGCAAATGGTATTCCTCGGCGCCGCCGCTGCCGAAGACGTGGAACAGCTCGTCGCCGAGGCGGGCCACGGTGAAGTCGCCGATCAGCCGCCCGGCTGGGTTCAGCATCGGCGCCAGGACCACTCGGCCAAGTTCCGGGATCCGGTTGGCCAGCATCCGCGACAGGAACGCCTCCGCCCCCGGTCCGGAGAACTCGTATTTGGCGTAGCCGGTGGTCTCGATCATGCCGACGCCTTCACGAACCGCGCGGCACTCCTGCCCGACCGAGCCGTGCGCGTTGGAGCGACGGAAGGTGACTTCCTCGACTGGCTCCATGCCGGGGGGCGCGAACCAAAGCGGGTATTCCAGGCCCCAGGCGGCGCCAAACACGGCACCTGCGTCCTTCAACTGCGGGTAGATCGGCGAGGTGCGCAGCGGGCGGGCGGCGGGCAGTTCCTCGTTGGGGAAGGTGACGCGGAAGCGGCGGCCGTAGTTCTCACGCACCTTGGCGTTGGTGTAGGCCATCGTCGCCCAGTCGCCGTAGCGGGCCACGTCCATCGCCCAGATGTCGAAGCCGGGGTCGCCGTGGATCATCCAGCCGGCCAGCGCCAAGCCAACGCCGCCGCCCTGACTGAACCCGGCCATGACACCGCACGCGACCCAGAAGTTACTCAGGCCACGCACCGGGCCGACCAGCGGGTTGCCGTCGGAGGCGAAGGTGAACGGGCCATTGATGACCTGCTTGATGCCGGTCTCCGCCAGCACCGGGAAGTGCTCGAAGCCGATTTCCAGGTTCTCGGCGATGCGGTCGAGGTCGGAGGGCAGCAACTCGGCCTTGAACTCCCATGGCGTCACCTTGGGCGACCATGGCGTGCCATGGCGCTCATAGGTGCCGAGCAGGATGCCCTGGCGTTCCTGGCGCAGGTAGATCTCGCCCTCGAAGTCGATCACATGCGGCAGTTCGTGGCCCGGCAGGTGGTGCGGGATGTCCTCGGTGATGAGGTACTGGTGCTCCATCGCCAGGATCGGCAGTTCCAGCCCGACCATGCGCCCGACCTCGCGCGCCCATAGCCCGCCGGCGTTGACGACATGCTCAGCGTGGATGGTGCCCTGGTCCGTTACCACGTCCCAGCCGCCATCGGCGCGCGGGTTCAGTTCCTCGACCTTAGTGTGCCGGTAGATCTCCGCGCCGCTGATGGTGGCGGACTTGGCGTAGGCGTGGGTGACGCCGTACGGGTCGACATGGCCCTCAAGCGGATCGGCAAGTGCTCCCAGGAACTTCGATTTGTCGATCAGCGGCATCATCCGATGTGCCTCGTCCATGCCGATCAGTTCGACCGGCATGCCCAGATAGGCGCTGCGGGCGGCGGCGCTGCGCAGCCAGTCCATGCGCGCGGCCGTGCCGGCCAGCAGCAGGCCGCCGGGCTGGTGCAGGCCGCAGGACTGGCCGGAGATCGCCTCGATCTCCTTGTACAGGTCGATAGTGTATTTTTGCAGCTTGGCGACGTTGGGATCGCCGTTCAGCGTGTGCATCCCGCCGGCGGCGTGCCAGGTGGAGCCGCAGGTGAGTTCGTCGCGCTCCAGCAGCACCACGTCGCGCCAGCCGAGCTTGGTGAGATGGTAGAGCACGCTGCACCCGACGACACCGCCGCCGATCACGGCGACGCGGACATGCTGCTTCATGCGGAGGGCCTTTTCGTGGGAGGGATCATCGGGACGCGGACCCGCACAGCAAAGCGCGCCAGCGCGGCAGCGTCGAGAGCGGATGGCGGAGCCGGTGGACCACCAGCTGCGCCAGCTCGACATGGCGCGTGGGCGTGGCGAGGGAGGGCACGTAGGCGCCGCGCTCCGCCTGCGGCACCTCGCCGCGCTGGACCATGCGCACGATGGTGAACAGGCCGACGGCCGCCAGCACCGCGATCAGGTAGGCGAACAGTCCGGGTGCGCCCAGCCGGCTCATCGCGACACCGGCAAGCAGCGGGCCGACGGAAGAGCCGAGCGACCAGGTGAACAGCAGCGCGCCGCTGGCCGCCACGTAGTCGCCGCGCTGCATGCGGTCGTTGGTCTGGCCGGCGGCGAGGCCGTAGAGGGGCGCGCTGGCGCCGGCGTAGAGGAAGCCGAGCGAGGCCAGCCAGATGAACGGCAAGCGGCCCGACAGCACCATGGCGATGGCGGCGGCGAGGCTGAGGCCGAGCGTCGCCAGCGTCACCGGGCGACGGCCAAAATGGTCCGACAGCACGCCGACCGGCACCTGCACCAGCAGGCCGGCCACCATCGCCGCCGAGATGAACGCCGCCACCTGCCCGGCGCCGTAGCCGAGGCTGCGCAAATAGATCGGGGTGAGCGAGTAGTAGGCGCTGTTGAGCAGCCCGGACGCCAGCGCGCAACCGGCGCCCACCGGCGAGACGCGGAACAGCGCCCGCAGCGACAGGCGCGCGCGCGACCGCATCTCCGGGTTGGGCTGCACCGTCAGCGCCATCGGCAGCACGGCGGTGGCGAACGCCAGCCCGACCAGCACGAACAGCAGCGGCGAGGCGTCGACCACGTTCAACGCCAGCGGCCCGACGGCGCTGGCGCCCCAGGAGGCGACCAGGTAGGCGCCGAACACCCGCCCGCGCGTGGCGCCGTCGGCGCGGTCGTTGAGCCAGCTCTCCGCCACCAGGAACAGGCCGGAACAGGCGTAGCCGACCGCCAGCCGCAGGATCGCCACCTCCCAGGCGCGATCGGAGAACACCATCAGCAACGCCGCGTCGGCGGCGGTGGCGGCGAACACCGCGAAGGCGCGGATGTGGCCGACCCGCATGACGATGCGCTGCGCCGTCATGGCGCCGGCCAGGAAGCCCAGGAAGTAGCACGAGGCGACGATGCCGATGGCGGTGGTGGAGGCGCTGGCGCGCAGCA
>JAYTQW010000430.1:0-12994 GCA_043746535.1 Rhodospirillales bacterium | reverse complement strand
ACCCGCTCCAGCGCCCGCAGGCAGCCGCGCGTGGAGCCGTGTTCGCCGGAGCCGAACGCGATCGCCGCGTCCAGCACGATCATCAGCCGTCCCGGCGTCGGCGGCCCGTCGAGGTGGGTGCCGCGAATGGCGAAGCGGCGTCCGACCAGTTGCTCCGGGAACGTCTCGAAGTTGCGCGCCAGCCAGCCATCCGCCTCGGTGGCGCTGCGGCTCGGTTCGGCCACGAAGCCGGTTGCGGCCCCGGCCAGCGCCAGCGCGTCGGCCAGCCGCCCCTCATGGGCACCCAAATCTTTGACCCCCTCGATGGTCCACAGGCCGGACTCCTCATCGAGGAAGAAGCCGACGGTGCCGCACGCCGACAGCATCGCCGCCTCGTAGGCCTCCAGCGCCTGCTCCGGCACCACTAGGCTGACGGTTTCCAGCGAGGTGGCATGACGCGGCATCAGGCCGGCTCCACGAAGCGGTCCAGCAGGCGCTTCACGCCCGAAGTCTCGAAGTCGATGTCGAGCTTGTCGTCGTCGGCACGGGTCACGGTGCCGTAGCCGAACTTCTGGTGGAACACTCGCGCCCCCACCGCGATGGCGGCGGCGCGCGCTGGGCGGGACGGCTGCTCCCACGACTCCACGTCGCGGACCCGCCGCGCGACCATCGGGAACTGGCCGGCGAACACGCTTGGCTGCGAGATCATGCGGTCGCGGGCCAGGGCGGCGGAGCCGGCCCGGTCGATCGCCTCTTCCGGCAGCTCGTCGATGAAGCGGCTGGGAATGCTGCTCTGCCAGTTGGCGTAGATGCGCCGGTTGGCGGCGTGGCTGACGATGGCGCGGCGGCGGGCACGGGTCAGGCCGACATAGGCCAGCCGCCGCTCCTCCTCCAGCCCCTTCGCCCCGCTCTCGTCCATCGACCGCTGGCTGGGGAACAATCCCTCCTCCCACCCAGGCAGGAACACGGTGTCGAATTCCAGCCCCTTGGCGGCGTGCATGGTCATCAGGCTCATGCGGTCGACCTCGGCGCCCTCCTCGTTCTCCATCACCAGGGAGACGTGGTCGAGGAATCCGGGCAACGTCTCGAAATCGGCCAGCGCGCGGACCAGCTCCTTCAGGTTCTCCAGCCGGCCGGGCGCCTCGGCGGATTTGTCCTGGCGCCACATCTCGGTGTAGCCGCACTCGTCCAGCATGGTGGCGATGGTGGCGATGTGGCCGTCGCGCGGCAGCATCTCGCGCCAGCGGTCGAAGCCGTGCAGCAGGTCGGCGACGCCCTGGCGCACCTTGCCGCGCAGCCCGCCCTCGGCCACCAGCGCCGCCGCCGCCGCATACAGCGGGACCGTGCGCGCCCGTGCGGCCTCGTGCATCGAGCGCAACGCCTGCTCGCCGACACCCCGGCGCGGCGTGTTGACGATGCGCTCGAACGCCAGGTCGTCGGCCGGCTGGTGCAGCAGGCGGGCGTAGGCGATGGCGTCGCGGATCTCGGCGCGCTCGTAGAAGCGCAGGCCGCCGACCACGCGGTACGGCACGCCGAGCACGATCAATCGCTCCTCGAAGGCGCGGGTCTGGAAACCGGCGCGCACCAGCACCGCCATCTCGGCCAGCGCGTGGCCATCGCGGCGCAGGCTCTCCACCCGCTCGCCGACCATGCGCGCCTCCTCGTCGCTGTCCCACAGGCCGACCACGCTCACATTCTCACCGGCGGCGTCGTTGCGGCCGGAGCGCAGCGTCTTGCCGAGCCGGTCCTCGTTATGCGCGATCAGCCCGGCGGCGGCGGCCAGGATCGGCGCGGTGGAGCGGTAGTTGCGCTCCAGCCGCACGATGCGCGCACCGGGGAAATCCTTCTCGAAGCGCAGGATGTTCTCCACCTCCGCGCCGCGCCAGGAGTAGATGCTCTGGTCGTCGTCGCCGACGCAGCAGATGTTCTGGTGCGACTGGGCCAGCAGGCGCAGCCAGAGGTACTGCACGACGTTGGTGTCCTGGTACTCGTCGACCAGGATGTAGCGGAAGCGGCGGTGATACTCGGCCAGCACCTCCGGCCTGGTGCGCAGGATCTCCGTCATGTGCATCAGCAGGTCGCCGAAATCGGCCACGTTCAGCGCGCGCAGCCGCTCCTGATAGGCCGCGTACAGCTCCGTCGCGCGGCCATTGGCGAAGTCGCTTTCCTCGGCCGGCGTGACCCGCGCGGGCGGCAGGCCGCGATCCTTCCAGCGCTGGATGATGCCCATGAGCGCCTGCGGGGTGAACCGCTTCACGTCCAGCCGGGCCGCCTCCATGACCTGTTTCAGCAACCGCAACTGATCGTCGCTGTCGAGGATGTTGAAGCTGGAGGTCAGCCCGACCAGCTCCGCGTGCCGGCGCAGCATCCGCGCGCACAGGGCGTGGAAGGTGCCGAGCCACAGCCCCTCCGCAGGCTCCCCCAGCATGGCCGCCACCCGCTCGCGCATCTCGCGCGCGGCGCGGTTGGTGAAGGTCACCGCCAGCACCTGGCTGGGGAAGGCACGCTTGGTCAGCAGGATGTGGGCGAAGCGGGTGGTCAGCACGCGGGTCTTGCCGGTGCCGGCGCCGGCCAGCACCAGCAGCGGGCCATCGACTGTCTCGACGGCCTCCCGCTGCTCCGGGTTCAACCGCGCCAGATACTCGGTCATGGGCTCAGCTACTCGGGGAAAGACTCAGGCAGCCACCGGAGACTGGGGGCGGACGCCGAGGATGTGGGCAATGGCATAGACGAGGTCGGCGCGGTTCAGCGTGTAGAAATGGAACTCGTCGATGCCGTTCGCCTGCAACAGCCGCACCTGCTCGGCCGCAATGCTGGCGGCGATCATGCGGCGGGTCTCCGCGTCGTTCTCGGTGCCCTCGAACAGGTGTCCCATCCAGGCTGGCACCGAGGTGCCGCACATGGCGGAGAACTTGGCCGCCTGCGCGAAGTTCGACACCGGCATGATGCCGGGCACGATCGGCGCGGTGATGCCGGCGGCGAGCGCCCCGTCGAGGAAGCGCAGGTAGGTCTCGCCCTCGAAGAAATACTGCGTGATGGCGCGGGTGGCGCCGGCATCGAGCTTGCGCTTCAGGTTGTCGAGGTCGTGCTGCGCGCTGGCGGCGGAAGGATGCGTCTCCGGGTAGGCGCCGACCGAGATCTCGAACGGTGCGATGGCGCGCAGCCCGGCCACGAGGTCGCTGGCATAGGCGTAGCCCTGAGGATGCGGGTCATAGGCAGCTTCCCCCCCCTGCTCACCGGGCATGTCACCGCGCAGGGCGACGATGTGGCGGATGCCGGCGTCCCAGTAGCGCCGCGCCACGTCGTCCACCTCGCCGCGCGAGGCGCCGACGCAGGTCAGGTGCGCCGCCGGGGTCAGCGTCGTCTCCCGCACAAGCCGCGCCACGGTGGCGTGGGTCCGCTCCTGCGTGCTGCCGCCGGCGCCGTAGGTGACGGAGACGAAGCGCGGCGCCAGCGGCTCCAGCCGGCGGATGCAGGTCCAGAGCTGCGCCTCCAGCGCCTCGGTGCGCGGCGGGAAGAACTCGAACGACAGCGCCGGGGCTGGCGCGCGGGCGTCACGGGCCGGAAGCGGGGCGAAGCGCGGGCCGGTCAGCCAACGTTCGAGCGGCGGCAGGCCGCGCGTCACTCTGGCCGCCTCGGCTGCGCGGGCTTCATCGGCGATGGCGAGGTGACTCATGGGTGCGGTCCCTGGTGAGGCGGCGGCGCGGCGTCGCGAAGCCTGTTGCCGTTATGCCTATGTTGGTCGGCGAACACGACGTGCAACTTGTCGTGTCATCCACCCTGGCGGTTCGGGCATGGTTGGCCGGATCTTCGACATACAGTACAGGGTTTGCGGATCGGGCTCGCACGAGGTTTACCCGGCATTGTACGATTGTGGCAATGTTGGTGACATATATATGGGGGGATGCCGCTTCAGCGGCGCCTGACCCTGTTCCGCCCCACCCGCTTTGAGGTATTCCCTATGGCTGTCCTGCCATCATTCCAGTCCTTGCGGATGGCCGCGCTCGCCGGTTGCGCGGCGTTGTCGCCGCTGTTGCTGTCGGCCTGCGCCAGCGCCGTCGACAGGTCGGACCCCGATGCCGTGGCCGCCGCGCGTGAGAACAACGACCCGCTCGAGCCCGCCAACCGGGTGTTCTACCGGATCAACGACGGCATCGACACGGTGGTCCTGCGCCCTGTCGCCAAAGCCTATGTCTATGCGGTGCCGCAGGTGGTGCGGACCCATACGCATGAGTTCCTAACCAACCTGAGCAGCCCGGTCAGCCTGGCCAACGACATCATGCAGGCCAAGCCGCGCCGCGCCGGCGACACGCTGATGCGGCTGCTGATCAACTCGACGGTCGGCGTCGCCGGGCTGTTCGACGTGGCGACCGATTGGGGCTACCCGCAACATGACACCGATTTCGGCGTGACGCTGGCGTTGTGGGGTGTCGGCGAAGGGCCATACCTGTTCCTGCCGGTATTCGGGCCGTCCAACCCGCGCGACGCGACCGGACTGGGCGCCGACATCGCGCTCGACCCCCTCACCTGGATCGGCAAAGGCACTGCGGTAACGGCGCTCGACTGGTCGCGCTTCGGCGTGACGGCGGTGGATACGCGGGCGCAGTACCTCGGCCAGATCGACCAGATCAAGGCCGGCGCGCTCGATCCCTATGCGACCTTCCGCAGCCTGTACCGGCAGCACCGCGCCTCGGTGATCCAGGAGACGCGGGACGACAAGCGCGCCACCACGCCGGACTGGTTCCCACAACCGCCAGCCACCACGCCGTAGCGCCGGCGGTTGCGGGCCGTCCAAGCCCGTTCACATGACGCATCCCGACGGAGCCGGTGGCCGCCTGCGGCGTTCCCGCCCGAAGCGGATGCACCACACCAGATAGGCTCGTTCATGCTCACACGTCGTTCAATCCTGATTTCCTCCACCGCCGTGCTGGCATTGCTCGCCACTGGCCTCGGCTCCGGCGCCGCACACGCCGCTGCCGGCAGCCCGGAGGCGGCGCGCTCGTTCGTCGACGCGACCGGGAAGGCGCTGGTCGCCGTGGTCAACGGCGGCGGTTCCGTGGCGCAACGCCAGCCGGCCATGACCAGCATCATCGAACGTGACGTCGATGTGGCGGAAGTCGCCCGCTTCTGCCTCGGCGTGTTCTGGCGGCGGGCGACGCCGGCGCAGCAACAGACCTACACCGAACTGTTCCACCACGTGCTGGTGGAGAACATCACCGGCAAGATCGGCGATTTTCAGGGCGTCGGCTTCACACTTGGCCGCGCCGCCCCGCGCGAGGGTGACATTGCGGTGTCCAGCACCGTGACCCGGCCGGGCAACGCGCCCAACCACGTCGACTGGATCGTGAGCTTTTCCAGCGGCGCGCCAAAGATCGTCGACGTGGTGGCGGAGGGCACCAGCCTGCGCCTGACGCAACGCAGCGACTACCTCAGCTACCTGGCCCGCAATGGCAACAACATCGACGCGCTGATCGCCGCCATGCGCCGGCAGGCGAAGGCGATGCCGGGCTAGACTGGTCAGGGTAGGGTCGCTAAGGAGCGGTTAAGCTCCACCGCCGAGACTGCCGCCATGCGCGGAAAGCTCCCGGTTGCGGCCCGCTTGACGGCCGTCATAATACTGCTGTCGCCTTGGTGTCCGGCCAGTGCCGCGTCGCTGCTCACCCTGTTCAACAGCCTGCCGCCGGCGGTGCCGGTCGCTTTCCCGCGCGCACTCCCCGGTAGCGGGTCGCCGGGCGCGCAATGTCGGGCGGCGATCCGCGCGGTGGAACAGGCATTCGCTGTCCCGGCCGGCCTGATGGCCGCGATCGGGCGGGTCGAGAGCGGCCGCGCCGGACCGGACGGCCGTATCGACCCATGGCCATGGAGCATCAACGCCAACGGCGTCGATCAGGTGTTCGACAGCAAGGCCGCCGCCATCGCCGCCGTCCGGGCGTTGCAGGCGGCGGGCACCGCATCGATCGACGTCGGCTGCATGCAGGTGAACCTGAAGTATCATCCTGAGGCCTTTGCTACCCTGGAGGATGCGTTCGACCCGATTCGCAACGCCACCTACGCCGCCGGTTTCCTGCAACGGCTGCGCACCCAGACCGGCACTTGGCCGACCGCAACCGCGTGGTACCACTCGGCCACGCCGGAGCTTGGCGAGCCATACGCGCGCAAGGTGATGGCCGTGCTGCCCGACGAGCAAACCCAGGCGGGAGCGGCTCCCTTCCTCGCGCCGCAGCCGGGTGGTGCTGGCGGCGGCGGTCAGGGTCTGGACAACCGCGCGGCCCTGGCACGGGTGTTGCCGATGGCGGCGGGCACGATCGGCCGCAGCCTGGCAGCCTATCGCGCGGCCCCGGTGATGGCGATCACCGGGACGCCGCCGCTGCTGATCCGGGCGCTGCGGCGTTAGCGGCAGCCCGTCTTCCGCACGGCGCCTACCGGCATTACACAATGCCAGCGGCTTATGCGACCGGATGGCTGTGGTGCCATTACCGCCGGAGTTGCCGCTTTGTCATCTGCCGGCATGGGTTGTGATTGGCCGGGCTCTCCCGAAATGCCGCATTGCGTCCATGACAGCGCATTGGGAGTTGGTCTTGAACCGTAGTTGCTCGACGATGGCCGGCATAGCGGTCATGGCGGTCCTGGGCGGGTTGGCGATGTGGCCGCCCGCTCACGCGCAAACGCCGCCCACCGCGTCGCCCGGCCCGGTCGTGCCGGTCGAGGTCGCCCCCGCCATCAGGCGGGACGTGCCGGTGATGGTGCAGAACATCGGCGCTGTGCAGGCGTTGAATTCGGTGCTGGTCCGTGCCCGCGTCGACGGCACGCTGGACAAGGTGACTTTCACCGAAGGGCAGGACGTGAAGGCCGGCGACCAATTGGCGGAGATCGACCCGCGTCCCTATGCCGCAGCCTACGCGCAGGCATTGGCCAAGCGGGCATCCGACGCCGCCACTCTCGGCAACGCCCAGCGCGACCTGAACCGCTATTCCAGCCTGTCGCGCGCCGACTTCGCCTCGCGCCAGCAGGTCGACACGCAATCGGCCTCGGTGGCACAATCGCAGGCGGCGTTGCAGGGCGACGACGCCAGCCTCGCCGCAGCCAAGCTCAACCTCGACTTTGCCATTATCAGGTCGCCGATCGACGGCCGTCTCGGCCTGCGTCAGGTCGATCCGGGCAATCAGATCCACGCCAGCGACGCCGCCGGAATCGTCACCGTCAACCAGGTGCATCCAATTGCGGTGCTGTTCACGCTGCCGCAGGACATCCTGCCGCAGTTGCAGGCGGCGATGCGGTCCGGGCACCTGCCGGTGGAGGCGCGGGCGTCGGACGACAGGACGGTGCTGAGCCATGGCACGCTGCTCACCATCGACAACGCGGTCGATCCGGCGACCGGCACCATCCGGCTGAAGGCACAGTTCGACAACGCCGACGACCGGCTGTGGCCGGGCCAGTTCGTCAACGCCCACCTGCTGCTTGGAACGCTCAAGGGAGTGCTGACGGTG
Source organism: Rhodospirillales bacterium (assembly GCA_043746535.1). Classification (GTDB taxonomy): domain Bacteria; phylum Pseudomonadota; class Alphaproteobacteria; order Acetobacterales; family Acetobacteraceae; genus CAVRQM01. The sequence continues at coordinate 5,528 of JAYTQW010000430.1, read as the reverse complement.
CCCTCGATGGCGGTGAACCGGGGGCCTGGCGGGCTTTACGTCTATCTTGTCAAGCCGGACTCCACGGTGGCGATGCAGCCGGTCGACGTGCGGCAGGATGACGGCCAGGTCGTGGTCATCGCCAAGGGTCTGGACGAAGGCGTGCAGGTGGTGACAAACGGCCAGTCGCGCCTACAGGCGGGCGTCAAGATCCAGGCACAGCAGCCCAAGGCGGCGAGCTGACAGGAACACGCCCATGAGCATTTCGACCCCGTTCATCATCCGCCCGATCGCCACCTCGCTGCTGATGGCGGCGGTGCTGCTGGTGGGCCTCGCCGCCTACCCGCTGCTGCCGGTGGCGCCGCTCCCGCGAGTCGATTTCCCGACCATCCAGGTGAGCGCCACGCTGCCGGGAGCCAGCCCGGAGACGGTCGCCTCGACGGTGGCGCAACCGCTGGAGCGGGTGTTCGCGCAAATTTCCGGCGTCTCGCAGTTGACCTCGGTCAGCGCGCTTGGCCAGACCTCGATCACCGTGCAATTCGACCTCAACCGCGACATCGACGCCGCCGCCCAGGATATCCAGGCGGAGATCAACGCCGCCGCCGGCCAGTTGCCGAAGACGCTGCCCAGTCCGCCGACCTACCGCAAGGTCAACCCGACCGACAGCCCGGTGATGATCCTGGCGGTCACCTCCGACGAGGCGCCGCTGATCACCGTCGATGACTACGCCGACAACATCCTGTCGCAGCAGATCAGCCAGATCACCGGCGTGTCGCAGGTCTCGATCGGCGGCGAGCAGAAGCGCGCCGTGCGCGTGCAAATTGACCCGGCGCGGCTGGCGGCGATGGGAATGACGCTGGAGGACATCCGCACGACGCTGGTGAACGCCACCGTGGACAACGCCAAAGGCACCATCAATGGCGCCCGCCGCTCCTACACCATCTACGACAACGACCAGTTGACCAAGGCGGCCGACTACCAGAACGTCGTGCTGGCCTATCGTAACGGCGCGCCGGTGCGAGTGCGCGATGTCGGCCGCGCGGTGGACGGGCCGGAAAACAAGCTGCTCGGCGCCACGCAGAACAATCACCCGGCCATCCTGCTGATCGTGTTCAAGCAGCCGGACGCCAACGTGATCCAGACTGTGGATGCCATCAAGGCAAAGCTGCCGAAACTGATTGCCGCAATCCCGCCGTCGGTCCATGTACGGATGGTGAGCGACCGCACGCTCACGATCCGAGCCTCGGTGTCGGACGTGCAGTTCACGCTGATGCTGTCCGTGGCACTGGTGGTCATGGTCATCTTCCTGTTTCTGCGCAACTTCTGGGCGACGATCATCCCCAGCGTGACCGTGCCGCTGGCGCTCATCGGCACCTTCGCGGCCATGTACGTGCTGAATTACAGCCTGGACAACCTGTCGCTGATGGCGCTGACCATCGCGGTCGGATTCGTGGTCGACGACGCCATCGTCATGCTGGAGAACATCTACCGGCATATCGAGGAGGGCATGGAGCCGATGGCGGCGGCGCTGAAGGGCGCCGGCGAGATCGGCTTCACCATCATTTCCATCAGCCTGTCACTGATCGCCGTGTTCATCCCGTTGCTGGCGATGGGCGGCATCGTCGGCCGCCTGTTCCGCGAGTTCGCGGTGACCGTCAGCATCGCGGTGGTGGTGTCCGCGTTCATCTCGCTGACGCTGACGCCGATGATGTGCAGCCGCTTCCTGCGCAACCACAACGGCCATCACGGCCGGCTCTACCGCATCGTCGAGGGCTTCTTCGACGCCATGCTGGACTTCTACCGACGCACCCTCGATGTGGCGCTCCGCTTCCGCCTCGTTACCCTGCTGGTGTTCCTGGCGACGCTGACGCTGACCGCGTTCCTGTATATCCAAATACCGAAGGGCTTTTTCCCGGACCAGGACAACGGCCTGCTGATCGGCACCACCGAGGGCGCGCAGGACATCTCGTTCGCCGAGATGCAGCGCCGGCAACACGCGCTGGGCGAGGTTCTGGCGGCTGATCCCGACATCCAGGGGTTCTCCGGCAGCGTCGGCTCCAGCGGCGGGCAGACCGCCAACAACGGGCGATTCTTCATCACCTTGAAGCCATTCGGCCAGCGCACCGCCTCGGCCCAGCAGATCATCGCGCGGCTGCGGCCGAAGCTCGCGAGGGTCGAAGGCGGCGCATTGTACCTGCAAGCGGCCCAGGACGTTCGCGTTGGCGGGCGCCCGTCGAAGACGCTCTACCAGTACACCTTGCAGGACTCGAACGCGGACGAGCTTTACAGCTTCGCGCCCAAGGTGCTGGAGAAACTTCGCGGCGTGCCGCAACTGCGCGACGTCGCCACCGACCAGCAGCTTGCGGGTGCCACGGCGACGCTGACGATCGACCGCGATGCGGCGTCGCGCTTTGGCATCACCGCGCAGCAGATCGACGACACGCTGAACGACGCCTTCGGCCAGCGCCAGATCACCCAGTACTTCACCCAGATCAACTCCTACCACCTGATCCTGGAAGTGCCTGACGGCGAGGACGGCATGGTGGCGACGCTGGGCAAGCTGTTCATCAAGTCCGCGAACGGCCAGGCGGTGCCGCTGTCGACCTTCGTGAAGGTCGACACAACGCCCGTGCAGCCGCTCTCGTACAGCCACCAGGGCCAGTTCCCCGCCGTCACCATCTCGTTCAACCTGGCGCCGAACCAGGCGCTGGGGGCGGCGGTCACCGCCATCAACGCGGCGATGGCCGAGTTGCGGGCACCACAGACGCTGCAAGGCTCGTTCCAGGGCACCGCGCAGGCGTTCCAGTCGTCGTTGTCGAGCGAGCCGTATCTGATCGCGGCGGCGCTGCTGGCCGTCTATATCATCCTCGGCATCCTGTACGAGAGCTACATCCTGCCGCTGACGATCCTCTCGACGCTGCCCTCGGCCGGCGTCGGCGCGCTGCTGATGCTGATGCTGTTCAAATACGACCTGTCGATCATCGCGCTGATCGGCATCATCCTGCTGATCGGCATCGTCAAGAAGAACGGCATCATGATGGTCGATTTCGCCATCACCGCCGAGCGGCGCGACGGCGCGGCGCCGCTGGACGCCATCCGGCAGGCGTGCCTGCTGCGGTTCCGCCCGATCCTGATGACCACCATGGCCGCGATCCTGAGCGGGCTGCCGCTGATGCTCGGCCACGGCGCCGGGTCCGAGCTGCGCCGTCCGCTCGGCTTCGCCATGGTCGGCGGGCTGATGCTGAGCCAGGTGCTGACGCTCTACACCACGCCGGTCGTCTACCTCTACCTGGATCGCCTGCAACACTGGCTGAGCCCCGAGCAGGGACCGCGCAAGTTGCCGAAGCTGGCGACCCAGGTGGGCGTGGGCGCGGGCGCAGACTGAGGGGCGCGTGAAAGCCGGTTCCTGCCGCCCCTGGGGAGCCAAGGGCGGGCGGCAAGAACCGCGGCCGGCTAGTCTTCCGCTTCTTCCTCGTCCGGATCGTCCTGGTGCTCGTCGTACCACTCCAGGACATCGTCGTGGAAATCGGGGTCTTTCAGCAGACGCATCGCCAGGGCCAGCACGATCTCCTGCGGGGCGGCCATGTCGCCGCCCTCCGGGGCGTCGCCGCCGACCATGACGCGGACCGACATGGCGCCGTCATCCTCGCCGATGATGAGGGCCACCTCGTTCTTCTCCAGGTCAATCGCAGTCGTCTCCGTGTCCTTGCCGGCCATCGCCGTCCTCCTGTTGCTGGCTGAGGCTGCTTACCAGACCTCGCGCGCAGGCCCAACCGTCCGGTGCCGGCCAGCGCCTCCATCGGGTCGTGGGCGCGAAGCTTGCCGGGTCCGAGACACACCAACCGACAAATCATTTAGCGGCAAAAATATTTCGATACGTGACACAACGAATGCACGTAAAGGATGCCGTGTCATGGTTGCGTTAAGCCATTAGTAATTGGATGCGCCCGGTTGAGGAGCGTGTCCGGCGGGCGGGGGGCGGCTCTGGTCAGCGATCGCGGCACCGACCTGTGGCTTGTGGGCCGCCTGCTGGGCGCGTTCGGCCTTGCGCTCGGCATCGGCGCCGCACTCGCTTTGTCCCCCAGCGCTATGGCGCAGGCTCCGCCGGGCAATTTCGGGCCGGCGCAGCAGGTGCCGCAAGGCTCGCCGCTGCCGCGCATCGTGCCGCCCGCGCCGCCGAAGGCGGTGACGCCCGCGCCGCCCGCGCCGCAGTCGCCGCCGGTGGCGGGGCCGGATCAGGTCGTCCGCGTCCACGACGTGGCGATCGACGGCGCCCATGCCTATGCCAGCGCACAGTTGGCGCCGCTGGTGGCCGGGCTGGCCGGCGAGCACGTCCAGCGCTCACGGATCGAGGCGGCGCGCGATGCCATCCAGGCGCGCTACCGCGCCGACGGCTATGTGCTGACCACCATCAAGGTGACGCTCGCGCCCTCGGGATCGCTGCGGTTCGTGGTCACCGAGGGCCGCATCGCCTCGGTCAAGCTGGACGGCGACATCGGTCCGGCCGGGGTGCAGGTGCTGCGCTTCCTCAACCACCTGACCGAGCTGCGGCCGATCGACTCCGCCAGCCTGGAGCGCTGGCTGCTGCTGGCGCAGGACGTGCCCGGCATCACCGTCCATGCCGTGCTGCAACCATCCACCGAGGAGCCGGGCGCGTTGACGCTGATCGCGCAGGTCAGCCGGCAGGCGTTTTCGGGCCTGTCCACGGTGGACAACCGGGGCTTCAAGCTGACCGGCCCGGAACAGGGACTGGTGGTGCTGGACGCGCAAAGCTTCACCTCGCTCGGCGAGAAGACCGAGGTCTCTCTCTACGGCACGGCGCGCGGCTCGCAACTGTTCGGCCAGGTCGCGGAGGAGATGTTCCTCGGCGGCTCCGGCCTGAAGCTGCGCCTGTACGCCGGCTCCGGCACCGCCGACCCATCCGGCAACCTGGGCGCGGAGGGCTATCACGGCGTCACCACGTCCGCCGGCGTGTCGTTGAGCTATCCGCTGATCCGCGCCCGGCAACAGAGCCTGACCGTCGCCGGCTATTTCGATGCGCTGCAATCCGACATCTCCACCACCGGCATCCTGGCCAGCGAGGACTACCTGCGCGTGGTCCGGCTCGGCGCCGATTACGCGCTGCAGGATCTGGTGCTGGGCGGCGACCGCACCGGCCTGAATGCCGCGAGCGTGCGCGTCTCGCGCGGCATCCCCGGCATCGGCGGCAGCAGGAACGGCGCCGACGTTCCCGGCCGCGTCGGCGAGCGGGTCGATTTCACCAAGGTCAACGTCGAGCTGAGCCGCACGCAGACCCTGTTCCAGCCCTGGAGCGATGCCAGCGTGGCGTTGCAGGGGCTGCTGTCCGGGCAGTACAGCCCCAACGTGCTGCCGCCGGCGGAGAAGTTCTACCTGGGCGGCAGCCGCTACAACCGCGGCTTCTACGCGGGCGAGGTGACCGGCGACAACGCGGCGGTCGCCTCGGTCGAGTTGCAGCTCAACACCGCGCTCACCATCGGCTGGCTGACGCCGGCGCCGTTCCAGGTCGGCGCCCAGTTCTATGCCTTCCA
>JAYTQW010000429.1:0-13251 GCA_043746535.1 Rhodospirillales bacterium | reverse complement strand
GCCGAAAGCATCGTGCAGTTCAGCCGCGCCCCCGGCGAGGTCGAACTGGTCGCCACCCGCGTCGCCGGCACGGTCAAGGATTTCAGCGGCTTCAAGGGCAAGAGCGTCGGCGTCACCGGGCTGGGTTCGTCGACCAACTTCCTGACCCAGTACATGACGGTGCGCGCCGGCATGCCGGTCAGCGACGTGACCTCGATCGCGGTCGGCGCCGGCAACACCTTCCTGGCCGCCATGAAACAGGGTGCCATCGACGGCGGCATGACCACGGAGCCGACCGTCTCGCGCGCGGTCAAAACCGGCTTGGCAAAAGTTCTGATCGACATGCGCACGGTCGAGGGCACCCGCGCGGCGCTCGGCGGCACCTATCCGGCGGCATGCCTCTACATGGCGACCGACTACGTGAAGGCACATCCGGACGTCACGCAGAAGCTGGCCAATGCGTTCGTGAAGACGCTGCACTGGATCGACACCCATTCCGGGGCGGAGATCGCGGCGAAGCTGCCGAAGGACTACTACGCCGGCGACCTGGCCGGCTACGTGAAGGCGATGGATGCCGGCAAGGGCATGTTCACCGCGGACGGCATCATGCCGGAAGATGGCCCGCCGACGGTGCTGAAGGTGCTGACCACGTTCTCGCCGACCTTGAAGGGCAAGACCGTGGACGTGAGCACCACCTACACCACCGAATTCGCCAAAGCGGCGAAGTGAATGTGATGCCCCAGCAGCCGGACTCCGCGGTCCGGCTGCAAGGCGTCGCCCGGCGTTTCCCCACGCTGGATGGCGGCCTGATTTCCGCGCTGGAGGATTTCGACCTCGATATCCGTCCTGGCGAGTTCTGCGCCATCGTCGGCCCGACCGGCTGTGGCAAGTCGACCACGCTGGGCCTCGTCGCGGGGCTGGCGCGTCCCCAGGCGGGCGAGGTGTCGCTATTCGGGCGGCCCGTCGACAGCATCGACCGCCGCGTCGGCTTCGTGTTCCAGCAGGACGCGCTGTTCCCCTGGCGCAACGTGCTGTCCAACGTCGTCGCCGGACCGATGTTTCGCGGCATGACGCGGGCGAAAGCGGAAGTCACCGCGCGTGACTGGCTGCAACGGGTCGGCCTCAGCGCGTTCGAGACCTCGTACCCGCACCAGCTTTCGGGCGGCATGCGCAAACGTGTGGCCCTGGCGCAGACCTTCATCAACGGCCCGGACGTGCTGCTGATGGACGAGCCGTTTTCCGCGCTGGACGTGCAGACGCGCGAGCTGATGCAGGAGGAACTGCTCGGCCTGTGGGCGCAGAACAAGGGCGCGGTGATGTTCGTGACGCACGACCTGGACGAGGCGATCCTGCTGGCCGACCGGGTGGCCGTGCTGACCGCGCGGCCGGCGCGGGTGAAGTCGATCTACACCATCGACCTGCCGCGCCCACGCAACGTCGCCGACCTGCGCTACGAGCCGGCGTTCATCCGTGTCGCCAAGCAACTGTCCGACGATCTGCGCGAGGAGGTGATGCGCGCGCGCAAACAGGGGACCGCAGCGACATGAGCGACATCTCACTCCCGGTCGGCACCACCGCGCCGATGGCGCCGATGCCGCCGTTGCAGCGCAGCCTGGTCACGCAGATGCGCCGGCGGCGGCAGCTCGTCATCACGCTGCGCCTGCTGGTTCTGGTGGTGTTTATCGGCGGCTGGGAGGGGGCGGTCAGGCTGGAATGGCTCGACCCGTTCTTCTACGGCCAGCCATCCGGCATCGTGATGAGGCTGATCGAGTGGATACGCGACGGCACCTCGGTCGGGCCGCTCTGGGTTCAGGTCTGGGTGACGATGTACGAGGCCGGGCTGGGCTTCCTGATCGGCGCCGCCATGGGCATCGTGTGCGGCATCGCGCTCGGCCGCAACGCCATGCTGGCCGACATTTTCTCGATCTACATCAAGATCGCCAACTCGGTGCCGCGCGTGGTGCTCGGCTCCATCTTCATCGTCTCGCTCGGCCTGGGCATGTGGTCGAAGGTTGCGCTGGCGGTGGTGATGGTGTTCTTCGTGGTGTTCGGCAACGCCTTCCAGGGCGTGCGCGAGGCCGACCGCAACATCATCGCCAATGCCCGCATCCTCGGCGCAAGCCACTGGCAGGTGACGCGCCACGTCGTCATCCCCTCGGCGCTGTCGTGGATCCTGGCCAGCCTGCATGTCAGCTTCGGCTTCGCGCTGATCGGCGCCATCGTCGGCGAGTTCCTGGGTGCCCGGCACGGCATGGGCCTGCTGATCGCCACCGCGCAGGGATCGTTTGATTCCGATGGCGTGTTCGCCGCCATGATCGTCATTGCCGTGGTGGCGCTGGCGGCGGAATGGCTGCTGACGCTGCTGGAGAACCGGCTGGTGTCATGGCGTCCGGAGCCGCTGCGCGAATAGCGCCGCCGCCGGCCTAGCCGCGCGGCCCGCCTATGTGGCAGGGTCGTCGCGGTTCGGCAGCAAGGGGCGGAAGCAATGAGCGGCAAGACAACGGTCGGCACGGCCGATCTCGGCGTGTTGGGCCTGGCGGTCATGGGCGCCAACCTGGCGCGCAACGCGGCCCACAAGGGCTTCACCGTGGCGCTGTTCAACCGCAACACCGCGCGTACCGACAAGCTGGTGGCCGAGCATGGCCGCGAGGGCGCGTTCGTCCCGGCCAGGACCGTGGCCGAGTTCGTCGCCAGCCTGAAGGCGCCGCGCACCATCATCATCATGGTCAAAGCCGGCAAGCCGGTCGACGACATGATCGACGAGCTGCTGGAACATCTGGCCTCCGATGACATCGTCATCGACGGCGGCAACTCGCTGTTCAGCGACACCGCGCGCCGCTTCAAGGCCTGCAAGGCGCGCGACATCCGCTTCATCGGCATGGGCATTTCCGGCGGCGAGGAGGGGGCGCTGGAAGGGCCGAGCATGATGCCGGGCGGCGAACGCTCGGCCTACGACCACGTGGCGCCGATGGTCACGCGCATGGCGATCTCGGTCGATGGCACGCCATGCTGCGCCTATATCGGCCCGGAGGGTGCCGGCCACTACGTGAAGATGGTGCATAACGGCATCGAATACGCCGACATGCAGCTCATCACCGAAGCCTACGACATCATGCGGACGCTGTATGGGCTGGAGGCAGGCGCCATCGGCGACATCTTCGCCGGCTGGAAGACCGGCGACCTCGACTCCTACCTGATCGAGATCACCGCCGCCGTGCTGCGCAAGGACGATGCCGCCGGCGGCGCGCTGGTCGATCGCATCGTCGACGAGGCCGAGCAGAAGGGCACCGGGCGCTGGACGGCGCAGTCGGCGCTGGAACTCGGCGTGCCGCTCACCGCCATCACCGAGGCGGTGTATGCCCGCGCGCTGTCGGGCCGCCGCAGCCAGCGCGCCGCCGCCGAGCGGCACTACCCGCATCCCGAGATTGCCCCCCGCAAGCCGTCGCCAGCCGAGATCGACGCCCTGCGCGACGCGCTGTATGCCTCCAAGATCGTCGCCTACGCGCAGGGTTTCGAGCAGATGACCGCCGCCTCCGCGCTATACGGGTGGGATCTGAACCTCGGCGAGATCGCGACCATCTGGCGCGGCGGCTGCATCATCCGCGCGGTGTTCCTCAACCGCATCCGCGAGGCGTACGACGCCGATCCGAAGCTCGCCAACCTGCTGCTTGGCGACTACTTCCGCGATGCGGTGGTCAAGGCCGAGGCGGCGTGGCGGCAGGTGATCGTGCTGGCGGTGCAAAACGGTGTCGCGGTGCCGGCGTTCAGCTCGGCGCTGGCCTATTACGACGGCCTCCGCCGCGCCCGTGGCCCGGCCAACCTGCTGCAAGGGCTGCGCGACTATTTCGGCGCGCACACCTACCGCCGGCTTGACAAGGAGGGCAGCTTCCACACCCAGTGGGGCCAGGACGGCACTGAGGTTTCCGCCTAGGGGTGGACAGGCTGCTCCGGCAAGCTACGGAACGCCATGTCACGGCTCCAGGCTGGGCGTGGTGTTGGCGACCGGAAGCGCGTCGAGGCCGCCGTCCTCCGGCAGCATGTCCGCGTGCAGGATCGGCAGCGTCTCGCCCAGCCACAGCGCGTGGCGCAGGTGGTCGGCGCGGGCGTGGCCGGTGTCGGGATGCACCAGCACCGCCAGACCCTGCCGGTTGAGCATCAGCCAGGGCACAAAGCGGGAAAACAACCCGATCGAGAACGCGACCTGGTACATCGGCCGGGCATGTGGGCCGACCAGCGCCTCATGCACGCGCCCGAGTTGCACCGCAAACCGCTCGGCAATCCGCTCGCGCAACGCCAACGCGGCCGCGCGCTGCTCCAGGCCATCGAAGTAGATGTGCGCGTGATAGCTGGAGATGGCGCTGATCGGGGTCATGGCGCTGCCTATGCCTGTGTGTTGCCGGCGATGGTTGGGGCGGAAGGATTCGCGCAGAGCTTCCTTCTAGTCTGTCCAGGTCGAGCGATTTCAACAACTTACGGGAAGCCTCATTTTGGTTTCGCGACACCTTCTGTAGCACTGCCTCGTAGCACTCGGGTAGTCGCTTGTGCCCAGCCTACGCACATCAGCGGCCTTCGATCAAACGCGGTGAGACCCCCGGCTAGCCCTGGCCAGCCCATGCCGCACAGTTCGCTTGCTGCCGCTGGCCGGGGGCTAACCGCTGGGAGTAGGCGCCTTACCTGCCGCCACCGTTGGCTTCCGCTGAGCGGCATAGGCCCGCCCGCCGCCGCCGGGGGCAGCCCGTGTCTGCGGAAGCCAACGGCCCAGCGCCGCCATACCATTTGGAGTCCAAGGTTGGCGCTGTAGCCCCCTCTGGCCCACTTCAGCACTAGCCGCCCGCTCAGCCGAAGCAGCCTCTGACGGGCATCCTAGCGCGTCCTCTCAGCGGCCCCGAGTTATTCCCTACCGGGTGCGCTCATGCCGCCTCCTTCACCGGTTGCTCGTGGCGCGGCAACTTGGCCGGCTGCAACCCTCGCAGGTCTAGCCCTGGGACGAACGCCACGCTGAAACCACGGGCGTAGCCAGCCTGTAGCCGCAAATTGTCTGTGCGTAGGTTGAACGGATTGCGGTCGATCGACCAGACTTGCAAGCCTTCCCCCGCCAGCATCAGGACACGCTGCATCGGGACGAGGCAGCCCGGTGCTAGACATGCCGTAATTGCGACAAAGCCAATCCCCCCGTGACGTGGCGGGACAAAGGACCAGCGTGGCGTAGGCAGGCCACGGGCAACCAAGAAGTCGAGGTCTGCGGCGTATAGCTCCGCTACGTGGACACCGCCAGCAAGCGGAATGCGGACAATCTCTTGGCCGTTAAGCTGAGTGTAGCGACTGGTCGTAACTGCGCGAAGGGCCACGCTCATTGCCCCCTAGCGGCGGCGCGAATGGCATACAGGATGGTGTCTGTGATCGAGACACCCCGGAACGGCCCGCGGGGGGCGGTCGCGGCGAGCTTCTTACCGATGGCCTCAAGGTCGGCTAATGCTGCGGGGGGCAGCCGAAGCCCAACCCTAGTGTAACTTACTGCTGGCATTTGTGGTGCTCCATTACGGAGAGCCGCGCCGCTGAGCGATATGCTAGCGTGGGCAGGCTATCCGTCTATGGCAGACGAAAATCCGCTGACAGGCCAACTGTGAGCAATGTTGTAACGACTCTGGGCTGGGGGCGCGCCCGCCTGGGCCTTTCGTTATTTCCCAAGCCCCCCCCGGTCATTTCCGCGAGCCGCCGTCTGACCCCCCGCCGGGTGCAATACGGCGCGGCATAATTTCCTGGGGGTGGCCCGCCGCAGCAAAAAGCCGGGCTAATTAATAATAAAAACAACCTTTAGCGGGCTTTTTGAAGGAACTCCTGAGAGACCCCCGCCCGGTCTACATCTCGGCCACGTCTCGCCACCACGCGACGCCAGGCGCAGCGCTGCACACTACAAGCGAGCGACAGGCAGCAGCAGCACGATGCAGACGTGGCGACACAGCGCCCGGCAACCCGCCTCACAGGGCCTGCCCGTGTGCGACACAGGTAGAGCCTCGGAAAGCGTCTCACACGAATTGTCTTGGCGCTGAGATACACTGTGTGCCATAACGTCAAAGACATTGAGACACACAGAAGGCGGACATACGATGAGCAAGCGGCCAACGATGGCAGCTACCTTTGCGGGTGCGAGTGCTGACCATGCCGGGTCTAGCCTTGAGAGCACGGGGGCGACAGTCGGATACGCCCGCGTCAGCACGGCGGAGCAGGGGGCGGGCCTCGATGCCCAGTTGCGCGACCTAGCAAACGCCGGCTGCGACCCAGTGTTCAGCGAGCGGGTCAGTAGTGTTGCCCAACGTGGTAGGCTGACAGAGTGCCTAGCGTATCTGCGGAGGGGCGACGTGCTGGTTGTCACCAAGCCGGATCGCCTCGCACGCTCGACGGCTGACCTGTTGGCCATCGTCGCGGACCTCACGGCGCGCGGTGTGGGCCTTGTCGTGTTGTCCATGGGCGGAGAACGTCTGGACACGCGCAACCCGACGAGCAAGCTCATGCTGACGATCCTGGCTGGTGTGGCGACGTGGGAGCGGGAGATCATGCTAGAGCGCCAGCGCGAAGGCATTGCCGCTGCCAAGGCCGATGGCAAATACCAGGGTCGCGCACCGACAGCCCGCAGGCAGTCCGTCAAGGTCGTAGCGTTGAAGGCGGATGGCGCGCGCCCGGTGGACATCGCTAGGCAGTTGGGCATGTCTCGCGCCAGCGTTTATCGCATCCTTGGCGACCAAGCGGCGGCGGCGTGAAGCGTGCAAGGGTTTGCGGGTAGGCGGCCTGCGGTCGGCTAGGACTGTGCCGCTGCGCCTACCGCGTTGTGCAACTCAGCCCACCGCCGAACGGCAGGCAGGTCGTCTGAGTTACTGGCGGTCCCGTCAGCAAGCGTTGTGCAAGGTCCATCATTTTGTCGCTTGGGGTCGGGCCGCTTTGCTGCTCCGACGCGGCGCGGGCTTCCGGATAGCCTGCCGCCTGTTGCCCAACCATCGCGCGACATTTGAGATAGCCGTCAGTGCCGCCCGTGAATCCCATACCGACGCACTGACGGTGCGCCTCGGTGCAGTCGCCAAGGTTCATTCGGCGGACCTCATCCTGAGCTATCGCGACGGTGCGCGGCCCATACCACCCCGGATGCCACGTCGCGGCTTGGCAGGCACCGTGCGACCCGTGATCAACAATCGCTGCCCGGATGATGTCGTCCGGCTGCCGCTCAAGCTCCGCGCGCCGCGCCGGCCCGCATGACGCGACCGCCAGAGCCACCCCTAACGCCAACACCCGATTTCGCATCTGAATTCCCCGGCGCACCCAGCGTCATTCGTTACGATGTAGCACGTCGCAGCGATGGCAGCGCATAGGTTCACAATTCGTAACAATAGCTTTTCCCGTGCGATTGCAACAAGTTGCCCCTGTCCCGAGAGGCCGCTAGGCCATAATTGATGTTGCTTTGCGACCTATTGCGGGCCAGAATCAACTTATCGGCCACACCCGAGTTACCCACCGCGCAAGCCGTGAGCCTAACAATCTGATTTCGTAACGAAACATGGAGAAATATTCGGCATGGTAGACGCCCTTGAAGAGAAAGAAAATGAGGCTATGGCTGCGCTGTCCCCCGAGGATCGCAGCGCCCTCTTATTGTTTGTCGGATGCCTCGACCCCGGCGGCAAGCTCGGCGTCACTGCGGCATTCGTTCAGCCTGATGTCGGGCCGGCCTTCGTATGCGTTACGGACCCTGGCGAACTGGGCATCTCGCTAGGAGGCATCCTGGCCACGTTAGCCCCCACATCAGACGGCTGGGAGTCCACCGACGAGTGGGGCGGCGAGGTGATCTCTCTGCCAACCCTGGCGGCGCTGGCGGACCATCTGAGGAGGCCCCATGAAGAAGTCCTAGCAGCAACACTGCGCAACGGTGGATGGATCGCACAGCCGCCCCAGGTCGCACCCTAGCGATAGCCTTCCGCACCGCTGAGCAAGGCCGCAGACAGCGTCCGGCGTCAGCGGATCGTCTCGGGAGCGACTGAGGCCCGCTGGTGGCCGCGCAAGGCCATCGGCGGTCTGGCTTGATGTGGCCCTGCGCGGCCATCGTTCAGGCTTGATGGTATTGGCGACGGGATAGACGCCTCAGACACCGCGCAAGGCCCCTTCATGCAGACTAGAGCGGCGCTGGCAGCACTAGGATACGAAGGCTACATGAAGCTACTGGGGTTATATCTCGACGGAGTGACGCCAATAGCACGCCTTGGAGGCTTAGCTTCACCGAAAGCCACCCGGGGGGGGGTATGTAGGGACGTTAGTGAACGCTGGGCCGAAGCCCATTCGGTGCCCTCAGAGGCCATTGGCGACGCCTACGAGGCCCACCTGGCGCGGCTGGGTGTCGCCCGTGGGCTGCCCCTCACGATGCGCCCGTTGTCGCCTGCGGCTGCCGCGCTGGTTGCCGAAGTCGTGGCGACGGTAGCACCCTTCGATGCGGCCACACGCGAGCGGCAACGTCGCCCGGCGGGTCGCCTCGCGCTGCAAAAGGCTGTCGGCGCGGTGGTCGGGGGGTTGCTGACCGCTTGGGGCCACGTGCCACCCCGCCTGAGTTGCCGTAGTTCATTCAAGACGGCTTTCGAGGCTGGCGTGGTCAGCAGCCGTCAGTTCTTCGCAGCGGTCAACAGCATGGCGGCGGCGGAACTGATCGATACGCAAAAAGGCGTTCGATGGGGCAATAACTTCGGCAGCGGCATGGTCGCATTCGACGGGCGGCCCGCGTGCTACTGGCCCACGGCTGCCCTCCTGGCCGTCGCTGAGCGGCATGGGCTGACTCCGGACACCATCGGTGAGGACTTCCGGCGCGAAGTGCCCACGCGGCCCCCAAGGGTCACTGAGGCTGTCACCGTGAACAGTCTGAAGGACCGCGCTGGCGGCAGCAAGAAGTTGTCGGTGGTTGCCCTGGGGTCGGCGCTGGCTGGGCTGCGGGCCGACGTGGAGGCCCTCAACGACTATGCGGGCAAACACGCGGTCGCCGGGTGTTTGCCCCCAAGGTTTCGCCGGGGGTTCACTGAGGTTGCCGAGTTGGGCGGTCGGTTCTATGCCGTGGGATGCGAGGCTGTCTTTCAGGGCATGTCGAAGGCTAGCCGCGCAGCCATCACGATCAACGGCGAGCCAATCGTTGAGGTTGACGTGGAGGCGTCGCACCTGGCCATCCTGCATGGACTGATGGGCCTGCCGCTGCCTGCGGGTGACCCCTACGACATCCCCGGCCTGCCCCGGTCAGTTGTCAAGCGGTTCATGCTGGAAGCAATCGGCAAGGGGGCCGTGGGCAGGCGGTGGTCGCGCATGGCTTCCACGGTCAGTTATCCCCCGTTCGCTGAGGTGTCGGCAGCCGTGGCCGTGCGTTTCCCTTGGCTGCCCAGCGTTGCGGACCGCGTGGCGGTAGCGGCTGGACTGACTTCCCTGGAACACATCGGGTCGCCGAAGCGGCTTCTTATCCATCGGCTGATGCGGCTTGAGGCTGAGGCCATCGGTCTCGCCATCGTGCGGCTGCGGGCCGATGGCGTCCTAGCGTTGCCAGTCCACGATAGCTTGATCGTTCCTAGGGACGCCGTGAACATGGCGGTGGCGGCTATTGAGTTGGCGTTTGCAGCGGTCGCTGGCATTACGCCGCGCGCCAAGGTCGGTCCAGCGCCACCATACCATTTGGACTCATAGGTTGACCCTACAGCCCCTTCTGTCCAGCCCCGGCACTGGCTGCCCGCTCAGCCGCAGAAGCCGCTGGCGGGCATCCTAGAGGGTCGCCGTGACGTGAGCGCAAGGCGGGTCAGACGCCGGGCGGCAGGCGGACCTTCGACAGTGCCGCGAATAGAACCGCCGTCTGCGCCTCCATTCCAAGGCCATACCTCGAACTTACATCAACCTTGGCATGTCCGGTTAATGCCTTGCGAACTTCTTCATGCATCCCGGCCACGCGGCACGCGTCTGTGAAGAAGTGCCGCCAACTGTGGTTAGCGCTCAAGGCAAGGTCCACAATACCAAGTTCTGCCTTGAGCCATCGCGACACCAAGCGGCCAGCATTTCGACTACGGTTGCCAAACATCTTGTCAGTCTTGACGGCTGGAAACAGCGGCGATCCCGCCGGTAGTGACTCGACATACGCGATGAAGCCTTCGCTAACCAGGGCGGGGTGAATTGGGATCACGCGGCGGCTCGCGGCGTTCTTGAGCGACCGCCCGGGGCCACTGGCATGAACGTTCAGCACACGCACGCCGTCCCTGATTGTGATGTCCTCTTTCTGGCTTTGGACTACCTCGGCCAGCCGCGCGCCGGTCAGGCAGCACACGAAGGGTAGCCACCGTAGCAGTCCGGTTTCGCGCCGGGCTGCCAACAGGATCGCCATCGCCTCTGCCTCAGTGAACGGTCGCCGTGTCGGCTCCGCGCTGGCGTTCTGTCGAGGTAGCATCCCCTCGAACACATTACCCGCTGGGAGAGAGTGGCCGTTGGCTACGCCCCATTTCCAGATGGCCGACATCTCACTGATGTCTTTGCCGACAGTGACCGGGCTGAGCCTCCGTTCCTCAAGCATCGCGCGTTTCCATCGCGCCACGTCCTGCTTCGTCACGCGGGCGGCATCCCGATGGCCCTGGAAGCTGCCGAACCGCTCCAACGTCCGTTGTCGTTCGTAGACTGCCCGGTGGATCGGCCTAGCATCGACCGAATGGCCACGATCTGCGGCCCATCCCCGTAACAGGTCGCCAAACGAACATGCGGGGGCTTGGTTGTGCGTCGGCGTCGGTGTCAGGCTGTCGGGGAAGCGCGCTGCGGTCGTGTCGATGGCCCAGTTGCCTTGGGCACGTTGTAAAAGCGATTGGGTTATCAGTATCTTGGCCCGATGGAGGGCGCGCGCCACTCGATCCACGGAGGCCGCGTCAGTTGGCTTCCCGGCTGCCCGCAGCGCATCCATCGCGTCCCGGCGGTCGCCGCGCGTCAGGCGTAGCTCGTCTTCGTCATGCTGCTCAAGCAGCGCATCAAGGCCCGCGTCTAGCTGTTCCGGGTCACCAGGGTCGTCGCCGTGATCGCGCAGGGCTGCCCGGTAGAACTCGCCTGCGAAGAACTGGGCATCGCGTTCGGTCAGGCTTGGGGCGTCCCCGCCCGCCGCCGCGCGCACGGCTTCCAGCTTGGCCAGCAGCCGCGAAATGGCTGGCCCCGCGAGTCGTTTGGCGTCGCGTGGGTCTTTGACGCCAAGGTTCTCAATCAGCTCATGGCGGCAGCCGAACATGGCTACGGCGGTGTCTGCCATCGCTCGTGGAATGGCGAGTCGCAGACGGTAAATGCCTGTGCGCGGGTGGCGAGTAGGGCGGACCATTCCGAATGCCATTTGGAGCACCTTTCTGTAGCACGAAGGCGCGCCGAAAGCCGCAGAATACCGCTAAACCCAGGACTATGGCCGAAAAAAACAGTTGCGAATTGGGGCGGAAGGATTCGAACCTTCGGATGGCGGATTCAAAGTCCGCTGCCTTACCGCTTGGCGACGCCCCATGCGCGATGCCGCCTCAATAAATCCACCCGGCCACGGCGGCAAGCCCACCGGCCAAGTCCTGCGTCGCATGTGGCGCCCCGCCCCACGCCCACCAGCCGGGCCGGGCCAGGCTGGCGGCGGCGGCGCGGGCCGCCGGGGGATCGGCGAACAGGCCGAAACAGGTGCCGCCAGAGCCGCTCATTCGCGCGAGCAGACAGCCCGGCGTCGCCCGCAAGGCGTCCAGCGCCAAGCCGATCGCGGGGCACAATCCGAGCGCGGCCGATTCGAGGTCGTTGCCGCAGGCGGCAAGGCCGGCGGCGAGGCTGGCGGCGTCGGACCAGCCCTGCGGCAGCACGGGTGCTGGCCGGTATGCGCCGGTGCGGGCGCGGAACACGTCCGGGGTCGCGACACCCATGCCGGGATTGACCAGCGCCAGACCGAACGCCGGCAGGGCCGGGGCAGGGGCCAGACGCTCGCCGATGCCCGACATCCGGCGCGGTTGCGAGGCGAGGCAAACCGGCACGTCGGCGCCGAGGCCGCGCGCCAGCTCCAGCAGGGCGCCGCCGGGTAGCCGCACGTCCCACAGGCGGGAGAGCACCCGCAGCGCCGCCGCCGCGTCCGCCGAGCCGCCGCCGATGCCCGAGGCCACCGGCAAACCCTTGTCCAGCACCAGCATCGCCCGAGGCGCCACCCCCGCCACCCCGGCCAGCGCCCGTCCGGCGCGAAGCACGAGGTTGTCGGCGCCCCCCGTCAGCGCCGCCGCGTATGGCCCGGTTATTTGCAGCCCCCACTCGTCATCCGCATGCGCCGTCAGCGTGTCGCCGATGCCCGCGAACACCACCAGGCTGTCGAGCAGGTGGTAGCCATCGGCACGGCGGCCGGTGACATGCAGATACAGATTGACCTTTGCCGGCGCCGGCTCGCGAAGCGGGGCAGCCGCTGCGGTCATTGCGTCGCGGTCGCCACCGGAACACCCAATTCGGCCTGCACCGTCTTGAGCTTGGCCCGCAATACCGGCACCGTGTCGGCCTCCGGTTGCAGCGTCAGCGCCCGCTGCCATTGCCAGTACGCCTCCAGCCTGCGCCCGGCCGCGCGGTAGGCGTCGCCAAGATGGCCGTTCATCTCCGCATCTTCCGAGTCCAGCTCCGCCGCGTGCTCCAGCTCCTTGATCGCGCCAGCGGTGTCGCCCTGGCGGAACATGACCCAGCCCAGGCTGTCCAACATGGCGCCGTCATTGGGATGCTGCGCCACCGCGCGCAGGATCATCTCGTGGGCGCGGGTCAGTTGGATGCCCTGGTCGGCCCAGGAGTAGCCTAGGTAATTGAGCACGTTGGCCTGGTCGGGTTGCAGTTGCAGGGCATGCAGGAGGTCGGCCTCCGCCGCCGGCCAGCGATGCAGCCGTTCCAGCGCCACGCCGCGCTCATAGAACAGCGGCCAGTCATCGCTCTGTGGATCGGGCGTGCGTCGCACCGCCTGGTCATAGGCCGCCACCGCCTCGTCATATCGGTGCGCGCCGCGCAACAGGGTGCCTTGCAGCCGCCACGGCTCGGCACGGTTGGGCAACGCCTGCTCCATCCGCGCCAGCACCTGCATCGCCTCCGGGACGCGGCCGAGCTGATCCAGCAGTTGCGCCCGCCGCTCGTCGATCAGCGGCGCGATCGGGTCGTCCGGTCCGATCGGGGCCAGCACCGCCAGCGCCTCGTCCGGGTGCTTGCTGGCGGCCATGATCTCGCTGGACAGCAGGCGCGCGCCGGTGAGGTCGGGACGCAGGTCCA
>JAYTQW010000428.1:0-2960 GCA_043746535.1 Rhodospirillales bacterium | reverse complement strand
CACCAGATCGACCGCCAGCGCCAGGATGGCGAAGCACAAATACTTGCCGAACAACGAGACGACATAGGTCGGCGGATGCACGGCGCTGGCGGGCGCCGTGCCGAGGTTCAGCGCGGCCAGCAGCAACGCGCCGCCCAGCACGAGAAAGACGGTGAGGGGGGTGGCTATTCTCATTGTTCGACCGCCCGGCCCTTCAGGGGGAATATCCCGCGGGGCCGCCGCTGGATGAACAGGATCAGCAGCACCAGCACGACGATCTTGCCCAGCACGGCGCCCGCGATGGGTTCCAGGAACTTGTTGACGATGCCCAGCGTGACCGCCCCCAGCGCCGTGCCCCAGAGGTTGCCGACGCCGCCGAACACCACGACCATGAAGCTGTCGATGATATAGCCCTGGCCGAGGTTCGGGCTGACGTTGTCGATCTGGCTGAGCGCCACGCCCGCCATGCCGGCGACGCCGGAGCCGAGCCCGAAGGTCAGCGCGTCGATCCACGGCGTACGGATGCCCATGGCCGCGGCCATGCGCCGGTTCTGCGTCACCGCGCGCATGCGCAGGCCGAGCGAGGTGAGGCGCAGCGCCGCCATCAGCGCGCCCACCACCACGGCCGCGAACACGATGATGTACAGCCGGTTGTAGGTGATGGTCATGCCGCCGAGCGGGAACGCGCCGCTCATCCAGCCGGGCGTGGTCACCTCGCGGTTGGTTGGCCCGAAGACCGAGCGCACCGCCTGTTGCAGCACCAGCGACAGGCCCCCAGGTCGCCAGCAGCGTCTCCAGCGGCCGGCCGTACAGGAAGCGGATCAGGCAGCGCTCGATGGCGATGCCGGCCACCCCCGCGACCAGGAACGCCAGCGGGACGGCGAACAGCAGGCTGGCCTCGGCGAGCGAGGGCGCATAGGCGGCGATCGCCTGCTGCACCACGAACGTCGTGTAGGCGCCGAGCATGACCACCTCGCCATGCGCCATGTTGATGACGCCCATGACGCCGAAGGTGATGGCCAGCCCGGCCGCCGCCAGCAGCAGCACCGAGCCGAGCGAGAGGCCGTAGAACACGCTCTGCGCGAAGCTCCAGAGTTTCTCGACGCGGGCCAGCTCGATCACGGCGGCGGCGGCGGCGGCGGTGACGGCTGGTGGCTGCGCCGACAGCGAGGACAGCAGCGAGCGGCTGTCGAGGTCGCCGCGATCGGCCAGGACGCGCACGGCGGCGAGGCGATCGGCCTTGGTGGCATTGGCTGTGGCGAGCAGGGCTGCGGCGCGGGCCTGCCGCATGGTGCGCGCTATGGCGGGATCTGCCTCGGTGGCGAGCGCCCGGTCCAGCGCCGGCAGCGAGGCGGGGTCGCGCGAGTGGAACACCGCCTCGGCGGCGCGGGCGCGGATGGCCGGATCCTTCGAGAACAGGGTGAGGCTGCCGATCGCCGCCTCGGCGGCGCTGCGGATGGCATTGTTGACGCGCAGCGGCTTCAACGCCGCACCATCCAGGTCGGCGGGCGCCGGCCTGCCGGTGCGGGCGTCGATCAGGCCGCCGGCGGATTTGATGAACAGGCCGTGGCTGCCAGGATCGAACACCAACGCGCCAGCCTGCAACGCGGCGATGACCGGCTGTGCCCGCTTGTTGCCGGACGCGGCCAGCGCCTCGATGCCGTGGCGCACGCCATCGAAACTGCCGGAGGCCAGCGGGGCGAACGGGTCGTCCTCGGCATGGGCGGCACTCAGCAGGAAAAGTCCGGCGGCGAACAGGCACGCCGCCAGCAGCCACGGCCACAGGAAGGCGGGCACGCGGCCCGCCCTCCCATCCAGCCGCGATGGCCGCATCCGGCTCACTTGCTGGCGCCGCCGCACTTGCCGGTGACGACGTTGAAGTTGCCGCAGAACATCGGGTGGCGCCAATCCGCGATCAGGTCCTTCGACCCTTCGAGGTAGGGCGACCACTCGTTGGCGACCACGGTGCCCGGCGTCTGCGAGACGACGTTCATCTGGCCGTCCGCCTGGATCTCGCCGATCAGCACCGGCTTGGTGATGTGGTGGTTCGGCATCATGGTGGCGATGCCGCCGGTGAGGTTGGGCACGGCAATGCCGATCATGGCGTCGATGACCTTGGTCTGGTCGACGGTGCCGGCCTTCTCGACCGCCTTCACCCACATGTTGAAGCCGATATAGGCCGCCTCCATCGGGTCGTTGGTGACGCGCCTGGGGTTCTTGGTGAACGCCTGCCAGCGGGCGATGAACGCCTTGTTGGCGGGAGTGTCCACCGACATGAAGTAGTTCCAGGCGGCCAGGTGGCCGACCAGCGGCTTGGTGTCGAGGCCCGCCAGCTCCTCCTCGCCGACCGAGAACGCCATCACCGGGATGTCGGTGGCCTTGATGCCCTGGTTGCCGAGTTCCTTGTAGAACGGCACGTTGGCGTCGCCGTTGATGGTCGAGACCACGGCGGTTTTCTTGCCGGCGGAGCCGAACGCCTTGATCGAGGACACGATGTTCTGCCAGTCGCTCTGGCCGAACGGCGTGTAGTTGACCATGATGTCGTCGGGTGCCACGCCCTTGGACTTCAGGTAGGCCTCGAGGATCTTGTTGGTGGTGCGCGGATACACGTAGTCGGTGCCGGCCAGCACCCAGCGCTTCACGCTGCCGCCCTCCTCGCTCATCAGGTAGTCGACGGCGGGGATCGCCTGCTGGTTCGGCGCGGCGCCGGTGTAGAACACGTTCCTGCTGCTCTCCTCGCCCTCGTACTGGACCGGGTAGAACAGGATGTTGTTGGTTTCCTCGAACACCGGCAGCACCGACTTGCGCGACACGCTGGTCCAGCAGCCGAACACGGCGGCGACGTGATCGACGGTGATCAGCTCGCGAGCCTTCTCGGCGAACAGCGGCCAGTTCGACGCCGGATCGACCACGACGGCCTCCAGCTTCTTGCCCAGCAGGCCGCCCTTCTTGTTCTGCTCGTCGATCAGCATGAGCATGAC
>JAYTQW010000427.1:0-4291 GCA_043746535.1 Rhodospirillales bacterium | reverse complement strand
GCCTCCGCCGACGCGGCGCCGGACCTGCTGTACCAGGCAGGCGAGGGCGCGCGGGCGTTCGAGCGCACCGCCTCGCGGCTGGAGGAGATGCAGAGCCAGAAGTACATGGCGCTGTCGCACCTGACCTGACCATGCCGCATCGCATCATGCTGGCGCGCCATTGCCTTGCCCGCCTAGTGTCGATGCGATAGCAACGGCCGACCCGGCCTCCCCCGCGCACCTTGTATCCCCAGGGCGCGCCCCGCCCGCCTTGCGAAGGACTTGCACCCACATGGCACGCAACAAGATCGCGCTGATCGGCGCCGGCAACATCGGCGGCACGCTGGCGCACTTGATCGGCTTGAAGCAGCTCGGCGATGTCGTCATGTTCGACGTGTTCGGCGGCGTCGCCGCCGGCAAGGCGCTGGACATCATGCAATCCAGCCCGGTCGACGGCTTCGACAGCGCCATGAGCGGCGGCTCCGACTACGCCGCCATCGCCGGAGCGGACGTGGTGATCGTCACCGCCGGCTTCCCCCGCATGCCGGGCATGAGCCGCGACGACCTGCTGGCCAAGAACGCCGGCGTCATCGCCACCGTGGCCGAGGGCATCAAGGCGCACTGCCCGAACGCCTTCGTCATCGTCATCACCAACCCGCTCGACGTGATGGTGTGGGTGATGCAGCAGAGATCCGGCCTCCCCGCCGCGAAGGTGGTCGGCATGGCCGGCGTGCTCGACAGCAGCCGCTTCCGGCTGTTCCTGGCGCAAGAGTTCGGCGTGTCGGTGGAGGACGTGACCGCCTTCGTGCTCGGCGGCCACGGCGACACCATGGTGCCGCTGACCCGCTACTCCACCGTCGCCGGCATCCCGGTCCCCGACCTCATCGCGATGGGCTGGACCACGCAGGAGCGGATCGACGCCATCTGCGCCCGCACCGCCAATGGCGGCGGCGAGATCGTCAAGCTGCTGGAAAAGGGCAGCGCCTTCTACGCCCCCGCCGCCGCCGCCGTGGCGATGGCGGAGGCCTACCTGCACGACAGGAAGCGGGTCATGCCGGCGGCGGTGATGCTGAACGGCGAGTACGGGCTGCGCGACATGTATGTCGGCGTGCCGGTGGTGATCGGCGCCGGCGGCGTCGAGCGCATCGTCGAGGTGCGGCTCACGCCCGACGAGAAGGCCGCCTTCGACCGCTCGTGCGACGCCGTGCGGGCGCTGGTCGAAGCCTTCAAGCAACTGGGCGTCTGAACCATGAACATCCACGAATATCAGGGCAAGGAGCTGCTGAAGCAGTTCGGCGTCGCCGTGCTGGAGGGCCATGTCGCCTGGACCCCGGAGGAGGCCGCCGAGGCGGCGGGCCGCCTGCCCGGTCCGGTGTTCGTGGTGAAGTCGCAGATCCACGCCGGCGGCCGCGGCGCCGGCCGCTTCGCCGACGCGCCGGAGGGAAAGGGCGGCGTCCGCCTCGCCCGCTCCGCCGAGGAGGTGCGCGCGGCGGCGGAGGCGATGATCGGCCACACGCTCATCACCAAGCAGACCGGGGCCGCCGGGCGAAAGGTCCACCGCGTCTATGTCGAGGCCGGCTGCGACATCGCCCGCGAGCTGTACGTCTCGCTGCTGGTCGACCGCGCCACCGCCCGCGTCACCATCATGGCCTCGACCGAGGGCGGCATGGAGATCGAGGAGGTGGCCGAACACCACCCCGAGAAGATCATCCGCGTCGCCGTCGACCCCGCCACCGGCATCTCCGGCTTCCACGCCCGCCGGCTGGCGTTCGCGCTGGGCCTGACCGGCAAGCAGGTGGCCACGTTCGGCCGCTTCATCGACGCGATGTACCGCGCCTTCGTGGCACTCGACTGCGACATCGTCGAGATCAACCCGCTGGTCGTCACCGGCGCCGGCGAGGTGGTGGCGCTGGATGCCAAGGTCAGCTTCGACGACAACGCGCTGTTCCGCCATCCGGAGCTGGAGAAGCTGCGCGACGAGGCCGAGGAGGACCCCAAGGAGCTGGAGGCCGCCCGCCACAGCCTCAACTACGTGGCGCTGGACGGCACCATCGGCTGCATGGTCAACGGCGCCGGGCTGGCGATGGCGACCATGGACATCATCAAGCTGTACGGCGCCTCGCCGGCCAACTTCCTCGACGTCGGCGGGGGTGCCACCAAGGAGCGGGTCACGGCGGCGTTCAAGATCATCCTGTCCGACCCCAACGTGGAGGGCATCCTGATCAACATCTTCGGCGGCATCATGCGCTGCGACGTGATCGCCGAGGGTGTGGTCGCCGCCGCGCGCGAGGTCAGCCTGAACGTGCCGCTGGTGGTGCGCCTGGCCGGCACCAACGTCGAACTGGGCAAGGACATCCTGGCCAACTCCGGCCTGCCGATCATCGCCGCCGACAACCTCGCGGACGCCGCCGAAAAAGTGGTCCGCGCCGTGAAGGAAGCCGTCTGATGGCCATCCTCGTCGACGCCAACACGCGCGTCATCACCCAAGGCTTCACCGGCGCGCAGGGCACGTTCCACTCCGAGCAGGCAATCGCCTACGGCACCAAGGTCATGGGCGGCGTGACGCCCGGCAAGGGCGGCACGCTGCATCTCGACCTGCCGGTGTTCGACACCGTGGCGGAGGCGGTGGCGCGCACCGGGGCCAACGCCAGCGCCATCTACGTGCCGCCGCCGTTCGCCGCCGACGCCATACTGGAAGCGATCGATGCCCGAGTGGCGCTGATCGTTTGCATCACCGAGGGCATCCCGGTGCTGGACATGGTGCGGGTCAGGCGGGCGCTGGACGGGTCCGCCTCCCGCTTGATCGGCCCCAACTGCCCCGGCGTCATCACCCCGGATGCCTGCAAGATCGGCATCATGCCGGGCCACATCCACCGGCGCGGCAAGGTCGGCATCGTCTCGCGCTCCGGCACGCTGACCTATGAGGCGGTGGCGCAGACGACCGCCGCCGGACTGGGCCAGAGCACCTGCGTCGGCATCGGCGGCGACCCGGTGAAGGGCACCGACTTCATCGAGGTGCTGGAGATGTTCCTGGCCGACCCGGAAACCGAGGCGATCATCCTGATCGGCGAGATCGGCGGCGCCAGCGAGATCGACGCCGCCGAGTTCATCGCCGCCAACCGGATCAAGAAGCCGACAGTGGGCTTCATCGCCGGCGCCACGGCACCCCCCGGCCGCCGCATGGGCCATGCCGGCGCCGTCATCAGCGGCGGCCGCGACACGGCGGCGGCGAAGTTCGAGGCGCTGCGGCTGGCGGGCATCCACGTCGCCGAAAGCCCGGCGGCGCTGGGCAGCACCATGGTCAAGGCGCTGCGGGGCTGACCGGCTACGCGCAAAACGGGTGTCCCCGCCGCCTGCCCTGCGAACTGAGCATGACTGCGTGCGGCCCCACGCGCGATCTTTTCCGGGCTATGCGCTTATTTAACAGTAGGCGTTATCAGGAGACCGGACGGGCGCTCGCCCGGTCGCAGTTCGAGGACAGATCATGGCCGGCGTCGACATCCTTGCCAGTGCGTTCAGCGGCGGCAATGCCGCGTTCATCGCCGACCTCTACGCCCGCTGGGCCAGCGATCCCGGCGCGGTCGATCCCAGCTTCGCCGAGTTGTTCGCCTCCCTGAACGACGAGGCGCGGGCGGTGCTGAGCGACAGCCTGGGCGCCTCCTGGGCACCGCGCCGGTTCAGCGTCGGCGACCCCGAGCCGGCCAAGCTTCCGGCCAAGGCCGCCGACAAGGCCGCTGTCGTGGCACCCGTATCCGACGAGCAGGTCCGCGCGGCCACCAAGGACAGCCTGCGCGCCCTCATGCTGATCCGCGCCTACCGCGTGCGCGGCCACCTGGAGGCGCAGCTCGACCCGCTGAAGCTGACCGCGCAGCGCCACCACAGCGAGTTGGACCCGGCCAGCTACGGTTTCTCGGACGCCGATCTCGACCGCCCGATCTTTATCGACAACGTGCTCGGGCTGGAGACCGCGACGGTGCGCCAGATAGTGGGCGTGCTGCGCGAAACCTATTGCGGCCCGGTCGGCGTCGAGTTCATGCACATCCAGGACCCCGGCCAGAAGGCCTGGATCCAGCGTCGGGTCGAGGGTGCGCCCTGGCGCCGCACCTTCGACGCCGCCGAGAAGACCACCATCCTGCGCCACCTGACCGAGGCCGAGGGCTTCGAGACGTTCTGCCAGAAGCGTTATGTCGGCACCAAGCGGTTCGGGCTGGAGGGCGGCGAGGTCACCATCCCGGCGCTGCACGCCATGATCGAGACCGCCGCCGCCGCCGGGGTGCGCGAGGTCTGCATCGGCATGCCGCATCGCGGCCGG
>JAYTQW010000426.1:0-6005 GCA_043746535.1 Rhodospirillales bacterium | reverse complement strand
CGGCTGCTGCTGGACGGGGCCCTGGTCGCGTTCGGCACCGAGACGGTGTACGGCCTCGGCGCCGATGCCACCCAGGGCCGCGCGGTGGCCTCGGTGTTCACGGCCAAGGGGCGGCCGCATTTCAACCCGTTGATCTGCCATTACCCCAGCGCCGAGGCGGCGTTCGCGCATGTGGTCGCCTCGCCCATGGCGCAGGCCCTGGCCGCCACGTTCTGGCCCGGCCCGCTGACACTGGTGCTGGAGCGCCGTGTCACCTGCCCGGTGGCGCTGCTGGCCGGCGCTGGACTGGACTCGCTGGCGGTGCGGGTGCCCTCGGGTGCTGTGGCGCGCGCGTTGCTGCGCGCGGTCGGGCGTCCGGTGGCGGCACCCTCGGCCAACCGCTCCGGCACGGTCAGCCCCACCTCCGCCGCGCATGTGCTGGACAGCCTGGACGGCCGCATCGCCGCCGTGCTCGACAGCGGGCCGTGCGCGGTCGGCGTGGAGAGCAGCGTGCTCGACCTCACCACCGCCCGCCCGGTGCTGCTGCGTCCGGGCGGCGTGCCGGTCGAGGCGATCGAGGCCCTGGTCGGCCCGGTCGGGCGCGGCATCACCCCGGCGGCGGCCGAGGCGTCGCGTGGCCTGCGCTCGCCCGGCCTGCTGGTGTCGCACTACGCGCCCCGGCTGCCGGTGCGGCTGGGCGCGCGCGACGTGGCGGCGGACGAGGCGCTGCTGGCGTTCGGCCCGCCGCTGCCGGGGGCGGGCGCGGTGTTCCAACTGAGCGAGGCGGGCGATGTGGCCGAGGCGGCGGCGCGGCTGTTCGAGGGGCTGCGCCGGCTGGACGCGGCTGCCGGCGCGCTCCGCCGCATCGCGGTGATGCCGATTCCGGAGGCGGGGCTTGGCCTCGCCATCAACGACCGCCTGCAACGGGCCGCAGCACCCCGCGACGCGCTGTGACCAGCCGGCGCGCCTTGCAGGTCGCCGTGGCCATCGCCTGCCTGGCGCCGCTGCTGGCCGGCGGCGCCGGGGCGGTGCTCGGCGCCGCCGCGTTCGGCGACCCGCACGCCGGCGTCGATGCCGACAGCCATGTGCGCTACCTGTCCGGCCTGCTGCTCGGCATCGGCGTGGCGTTCGCCGCCAGCATTCCGCGCATCGAGCGCCACGCCGGACGCTTCCGCCTGCTGACGCTGATCGTCGCCACCGGCGGCTTGGCCCGGCTGGCTGGGGTGGCGAGCGTGGCCGTGCCGGGCTGGCCGATGCTGGGCGGGCTGGCAATGGAACTGCTCGTGACCCCGGCGTTATGCCTTTGGCAGGCGCGGGTGGCGGGGCTGAGCGGGACGGGCACTGGAACGTCAGCGCTCTGACAGCGCCGAGCCGCGGCGATGGCGGTACGGACCGCCGAAGCAAATGTGGCGGGCTGACACACCCACCTCCTTCCAGTTCAACCCGGAGGAGCAATGCTTAAGCGGAGCTTTTGGGACGATGTGCCGGAAGCACGCCGAGCCATCATGCGCGCCGTCAAGAGTAAGGACACCAAGCCTGAGATGACCGTGCGCCGGCTGGTCCACGGAATGGGCTATCGCTACCGGCTGCACCGCAAGGATCTTCCCGGCAAGCCGGACCTGGCATTCGGGCCGCGCAAAAAGGTGATCTTCGTTCATGGCTGCTTTTGGCACCGCCACGCCGATCCGGCGTGCCACTCGGCGAGATTGCCTAAGTCGCGCCTTGATTTCTGGCTTCCCAAGTTGGAGGGCAACCGGAGGCGCGACACCAAAAGCCTGGACCGTTTGGGGCAGGCGGGCTGGGCAGCCTTGACGATTTGGGAGTGCCAGTTGCGTGATATGGACACGGTCACGGAGCGGGTGCTTGCGTTCCTGGGTCCGCGTGGCAGGGGTAACGGGTGAATGTTGACTTCAGTGGAGCTGTTCGCCGGAGCCGGTGGCCTGGGTATGGGCATGTCACTTGCCGGCTTCGGGCATCTGGCCGTCATCGAGTGGGATCGCTGGGCTTGCGACACCATTCGTGAAAACCAGCGTCGTGGGCACCCGCTGGTGGCCGATTGGCCCCTGACCGAGGGAGATGTCAGGAACTTCGACTATGAGGGCATGGAAATCCCCGTCGACGTGGTCGTCGGAGGCCCGCCCTGCCAGCCCTTCTCGATTTGTGGCAAGCACCAGGCGCACCTTGATCGCCGCGACATGTTCCCCGCGATGGTCGGCGTGGTGCGCCGCCTGCGCCCACGCGCGTTCATCGTGGAAAACGTCAAGGGCCTTACCCGCGAGAGCTTCGCCAGCTACTTCGCGTACATCACCCTGCAATTCGAGTTTCCCGAGGTGGTCGCTCGCGATGGGGAGGCATGGGAGTCTCACCTTCAACGCCTGCAAAGGGAAAAGACCTCCGGCGCGCGCGACGGGCTAACCTACAACGTTGTCTCGCAACTCCTGAACGCGGCGGACTTTGGCGTTCCCCAAAAACGCGAGCGGGTTTTCATCGTCGGTTTTCGCGCCGACCTTTCCATACGTTGGGCCTTCCCGCGCCCGACGCATTCAAAGAAATCCCTCTTTGCCGAGAAATGGGCCACAGGCGCTTATTGGGAACGCCACAAGGTGCCGACAGGCGAGCGGGGCCAACCTCCTGAGCAGCTTCGCGCCGCCGCCCTGGCCGCGCGACAGGGCAACCTGCGGCCCACCGATGAGCATAAGCCGTGGCGAACGGTTCGGGACGCCCTGGCCGGACTTCCAGACCCTGAACTGTGTCCGGAGAACGCGCAGTCCATTCTCGACCACCGTTTCCAACCCGGTGTCAAATTCTACGCGGGTCACAGCGGAAGTCCCCTGGATCTGCCGGCGAAGACACTGAAAGCCGGAGACCATGGCGTGCCGGGAGGCGAGAACGCGCTGGTCCGACCGGACGGCAGCGGGCGGTACTTCACGATCCGCGAATCCGCGCGGCTTCAGGGATTTCCCGACGCCTATAAGTTCCACGGCTCGTGGACGGAGGCGATGCGCCAGCTTGGAAACGCCGTGCCAGTTCCACTGGGGCACGTCGTTGGCGCGAGCGTCGCCCGTAGGTTGCTTGAATGGGACATGATGGCGGCTGCGTCCTACCGGGCATGACCAAGCCGCCGCGTGACCAGCAAGCCGGCCTGGACGGCTTCGAGAATGTCGAGTGGGACCGGGAAAACGAGCAGCCCATTTTAAGCGGCGCCGAGGACACGGCCCCGTTCAACCCGCTGGACACCAAGAATCTCGCGATCGCCGTGATAAAGGCGCTCCTACAGAAAAGACCTCGGCGGCTCGGTGAGCTACCGCCGTTCCAAGGGGCGGGCATTTACGCAATCTATTATTCGGGAGCGTTCGCCACTTACCGCACGATAGCCGCAGAGAACCGGGAAAGGACAAATCCCAGATGGCCCATCTACGTGGGCAAGGCGACGCCGCCAGGAGGCAGAAAGGGCGGGTTTGACCCGGTTGCGACAAACAACATGGCTCTTTTTAGCCGATTGCGCGAACACGCCAAAAGCGTGACGGATACCAGCAACCTGGACATTACCGACTTCTCTTGTCGGTTCCTGGTGGTTCAGGACCTTTGGATACCCCTGGCCGAGGGGCTGTTGATCAGCCATTTCGCGCCAATCTGGAATCGTTTCGTGGACGGGTTTGGAAACCACACTCCGGGGGCCGGTCGATTTCTTGGCGTTCGCCCGCGTTGGGACGTGCTCCATCCAGGAAGGGCGTGGGCGGCGCGGTGCCAACCGCGCGCCGAAACCGAGGCCGACATTCACAGGGAGGTTGCCGCCTATCTTGAGGGCGCGGCCGTGCCCTCGCTTCATGCGCTAGGCGGTGACCTATCCGAAGAATGAGGGTAGGTCGCACACGTATGTAAGCGCCCGAATTAGCTTCGGCCACTGACCTTGCTTAGCACGCTTGAGTGGCGGCACGCGGCTGAGCCGCCTACATCGCCATCGTCGCGAACATCGCCACCGCCGCCACCAGCATCACCGCCGTCGCCAGCCAGCCGACCCCGCGCAGCACCGGGCCGAGCGTGTATGGCCCCATCACGTCGGAGCGGCACGCCAGCAGCATCATCATCGCCATCACCGGCACCGCCACCACGCCGTTGACCACGGCGCTCCAGATCAGTGCGCGCACCGGATCGAGTGCGGTGAAGTTCAACGCGGCCCCGGCCACCGTCGCCACCGCGATGGCGAGGTAGAACCGCCGCGCCCGCGCGGGCCGCCGCTCCAGCCCGACATGCCAGCCCAGCGCCTCGCCGAGCGCATAGGCCGCCGATCCGGCCAGCACCGGCAGCGCCAGCATCCCGGTGCCGACGATGCCGAGCGCGAAGATGGTGAAGGCGAACTCCCCGGCGATCGGGCGCAGCGCCTCGGCCGCCTGCGACGAGGTCTGGATGTCGGTGACGCCGTGCGCGTGCAGCGTCGCCGCCGTGGTGATGACGATGAACAGCGCGATCAGGTTGGAGAAGCCCATGCCGACATAGGTGTCGAGCCGGATGCGCGCGAACTCGCCCTCGGCCTGCTCGGGCGCGCGCAGCAGCGGGCGGGCGCCCGGCCGCTCGCGCTCCTCCTCCACCTCCTGCCCGGCCTGCCAGAAGAACAGGTAGGGGCTGATGGTGGTGCCGAGCACGGCCACGATCAGCGTCAGGTAGTCGGCGGAAAAGGTCACGTTCGGCAGCACCAGCCCGCGCGCGACCTGGCCCCATGGCACGTCGACCACGAACACGGTGCCGACATAGGCGAACAGCGACAGCGTCAGCCAGCGCAGGATGGAGGCATAGGCGCCGTAGCGCACGAACACCTCGAGCAGCACCGTCAGCAGCGCGAAGCCGCCCACGTACAACAGCGCCGGCCCCGCCACCAGCAGGTGCAGCGCCGCCGCCATGGCGCCCAGGTCGGCGCCGATGTTGATGACGTTGGCCAGCATCAGCAGCCCGACCAGCGTGCGCAGCAGCCAGGCCGGCGCGTGCAGCCGCATGTTGCCGGCCAGGCCGCGCCCGGTGACGCGGCCGATATTGGCCGCGACCTGCTGGATCGCGCACATCAGCGGGTAGGTCAGCAGCAGCACCCACCCGACAGAGAAGCCGAACTGCGCGCCCGCCTGCGAGTAGGTGGCGATGCCGCTGGGGTCGTCGTCGGACGCACCGGCGATCAGCCCCGGCCCCATCACGTCGCGCAGGCGCGGCACGCGCGGCTGTCTCGCCACCGCATCGGACAGCGGATGTAGGACTGCCGGCTCGGCCATCGCGTCTCCCTTGGTCGCACCGGCTTAGCCGGGCCGGCGGTCGACGGCGACAGAAATGTGTGGAACAGCGAACGCATGAGCCAGACCTCGCCGCCAGCCTCGCGCCGCAACCTGATCTCGCTGCGGCTGATGCTGCCGTTCCTGCGCCCGTACGCCTGGCGGGCCGGTGGCGCGGCGCTGGCGCTGGTGGTGGCCGCCGGGCTGCTGCTGCTGCTCGGCCAGGGCGTGCGGCGGCTGATCGACGAGGGCTTCGCCGGCGGCAACGCGGACCGGCTCAACCATGCCACGGCACTGACCTTCGCCGTCGTCGCCGGGCTGGCGTTCGCCACCACGGCGCGGTTCACCCTGGTCTCCTGGCTCGGCGAGCGGGTCGCCGCCGACATCCGCCGCGCCGTGTTCGACCGCGTGCTGTCGCTGTCGCCGGCATGGTTCGAGACCGCGCGAACCGGCGACGTGCTCTCGCGCCTGACCGCCGACACCGCCGTGTTGCAGGCGCTGGCCGGCTCCGCCATCTCGCAATGGCTGCGCAGCGCGCTGATGCTGGTCGGCAGCTTCGCCATGCTGATCGCCACCAGCCCCAAGCTCGCCGCCATCGTGCTGGCGGTGGTGCCGTTCGTGGTGCTGCCGCTGGTGCTGTCGAGCAGGCGGGAGCGCGGGCTGTCGCGCGCCGCACAGGACCGCGTGGCCGATCTGGGCGCCTATGCCGAGGAGACGTTCAACGCGCTGCGCACGGTGCAGGCGTTCACCCACGAGACGGTCGACCGCGCC
>JAYTQW010000425.1:0-8630 GCA_043746535.1 Rhodospirillales bacterium | reverse complement strand
ATGGGCCTGCTGGAGGTGCTGCCGCGTGTCCTGCGCCTGCGCCGGCTGCTGCGCGCCGCCGTGGCCGACGTGCTGGCGCGCCGTCCCGATGTGCTGGTCACCATCGACAGTCCCGGCTTTACCCTGCGCGTGCTGAGGCAGGTCGCCCCCGCCGGCATCCGCCGCGTGCACTATGTGGCCCCACAGGTCTGGGCATGGCGCGAGCACCGGGTGCGCGAGTTTCCCGGCCTGTGGGACGCGCTGCTGTGCCTGCTGCCGTTCGAGCCGGCGTTCTTCGCGCGCCACGGCCTGCATGGGCAGTTCGTCGGCCATCCTGTGCTGGAGAGCGGTGCCGACCAGGGCGACGCCGCACGGTTCCGCGCCGCGCATGGGCTGGACCCGGCCGCCCGCATCGTCATCCTGATGCCCGGCAGCCGCCGCAGCGAGGTGCCGCGATTGCTGCCGGTGTTCGGTGCCACCATGGCATTGCTCACCCGCGCCATGCCCGGCATCGTCGCGGTGGTGCCGACCGCCGCCGCCGTCGCCGACACGGTGCGGCGGGCCACCGCGACCTGGGCGGTGCCGCCGATCATCGTCACCGACCTCGCCGACAAGCACGACGCCTACGCCGCCGCCGACGCGGCGCTGACGAAATCCGGCACGTCGACCCTCGAACTGGCGCTGGCCGGGGTGCCGATGGCGGTGACCTACCGCGTCAACCCGATCAGCGCCGCCATCGCTCGCCGGCTGATCCGGGTGGCGCATGTGGCGATGGTCAACCTGCTGGCCGGGCGTGAGATCGTGCCGGAACTGCTGCAAGCCGACTGCACGCCGGAGAAGCTGGCGCGGACGGTGCGGGCATTGATCGAGAATGCCGGCATTGCCGCTGCCCAAAGGGCCGCTTTCGGGGCGGTGATCGACAGCCTGCGCGTGGCGCACGGCACGCCGTCGCAGGCCGCCGCGCGCGCGGTACTGGCGGTGCTGGATGCGCCTACACCCGGATCAGCCCCGATGCCTCCGCGATTGCCCGCGACGTCGCCATAGACTCGGCGACCGCCAGCGCCGCCGCCAATGCCCGCCGCCCGGCGGCGGCGTCGACCACGATCGGTGCTCCGTCCAGCACCGCGGCGACGAAGGCGGCGTGTTCCGCCTCCAGCGCGTCGTGATCCTTCCAGGTGATCTCCTCCAGCCGCCCGCCGCCGGTGCCGGGCAGCGGGATGCCGCGCTCTCTCCCGATCATCATCAGCTTGCGGGCGCCGAAATCGACCGACATGTAGCCCTCCTGGCTGAACAGCCGCATCTTGCGCTCGGTCTTGAGCGAGATGCGGCTGGCGGTGATGGTGGCGACGCAGCCGTTCTCGAACCGCACCCGCGCGTTGGCGATGTCCTCGTGCTCGCTCGCGACCGGCGCGCCAACCGCGTCCACGCTGGCGATCGGGCTGTCCACCAGCGCCAGCACCAGGTCGAGGTCGTGGATCATCAGGTCGAGAATCACCGACACATCGGTGCCGCGCGGCTTGAACGGGGCGATGCGCACGCAGTCCAGATAGAGCGGGCGCTGCATCCGGGCACTGATCGCCCGGTGCTCGGCGGAGAAGCGGAGCAGGTGGCCGACCTGCAACACCAGCCCGCACGCGCCGGCCAGGGCGGCCAGGGCGTCGGCCTGCGCCAGGGTGGCTGCGATCGGTTTCTCGACCAGGACGTGCCGCCCGGCCCGCAGTGCCGCGTCGGCGAGCGCGAAATGCGCCTCGGCGGGTGCCGCGATCACCACCGCGTCGCAGGCGGCCAGCAGCGCGTCCCAGTCCATCGCGACGGTGCGCGTCTCGCGGGCGAGCACGGCGGCGCGGGCAGCATCGGGATCATGGATGCCGACCAGCGCCACGCGCGGCGCCGATGCCAGCTTGAGGGCGTGGAACCTGCCGAAATGGCCGGCCCCGGCAACCCCCACGCGCAGTCGATTGGTCGGCATGATCCCTCCAGAACGGCGCGCTAGGTATCACGGAGCGAACGGGTTGCGTCGAGGGGGCCTAATCGCCATTGTCCGCGCCCGCGCCATACTGCTGTCTAATCCCGCGCCTGCCGGAGCCGCTTCGCCCAGATGATGTATTTCAGCCGCCTGAAAACCTGGCTCGTGCTCGGCGCCTGCCTGCTCGGCATCGTGTTCGCGTTGCCCAACGTGCTGCCCCTGGGCGGCACGCTGCCGTGGAACACCATCCATCTCGGCCTCGACCTGCGCGGCGGCAGCTATCTGCTGCTGGAGCTGGACATGGCGACGGTCATCAAGGAACGCCTGGACGGCTTGGCCGACGGTGCGCGCCGCGCGTTGGACAAGGCCGACGCGCGGCCGTTCACGGTGACGTCGCAGCCGGCACAGAACCGCCTGCTGGTGAAGGTCGGCAACGCGGCCAAGCTGTCGGTGGCGCTCGCGTCCATGCGCGACTTGGTGACCAGCGTCGGCAATGGCGGCCTCGGGCAACGGCCCGATCTCAATGTGGCTAGCGGGCCGGATGGGATCACGGTCACGCTGTCGCAGGTCGGGCTGGCCGACCGCGCCCGGCTGGCGATCGAGCAATCCATCGAGATCGTGCGCCGCCGTATCGACAGCAGCGGCGTCGCCGATCCGACCATCGCCGCCCAGGGCAGCAACCGCATCGTGGTGCAACTGCCCGGCATCGGGGATCCAGCCAAGATCAAGGAGTTGCTCGGCAAGACCGCGAGGATGACGTTCCGGCTGACCGACGAGGGGGCCGACCCGAACAAACCGGCCCCACCAGGAGACGAGATCCTGCCGCTGGAGGGCCATGCCGGCGCCAAGATCGTGGTGCGCCGGCGGGTCGAGGTGGACGGCGCCAACCTGATCGACGCGCGTCCCGGCCAGAACCCGCAGACCGGGCAGTGGGTAGTGAACTTCACGTTCGACTCCATCGGCACGCGGCGGTTCGCCGACATCAGCACCGCCAATGTCGGCCACCCGTTCGCGGTGGTGCTGGACAACAGCGTCATCACCGCGCCGCGCATCAACGAGCCGATTACCGGCGGGCGCGGCCAGATCAGCGGCAGCTTCGACGCCGCCGGCGCCACGCAACTGGCGCTGCTGCTGCGCTCGGGGGCGCTGCCCGCGCCGCTGACAGTGGTGGAGGAGCGCAGCGTCGGGCCGGAGCTGGGCGCCGACAGCATCCGTGCCGGCGCCATCTCGCTCGGCGTAGGGCTGCTGCTGGTGATCGGCTTCATGGGCACGTTCTATGGGCTGTTCGGCTGGATGGCGAACATCGCGCTGCTGGTGAACCTGGCGATGATGCTCGGCATCCTGTCGCTGCTCGGCGCCACACTGACGCTGCCGGGCATGGCCGGCATCCTGCTCACGCTCGGCATGGCGGTGGACAGCAACATCCTCATCAACGAGCGCATCCGCGAGGAAACCCGCAACGGCCGCACGCCGCTGAACGCGATGGAGGTCGGCTTCCGCCGCGCCTACACCACCATCATCGACAGCAACGCGACCGCGTTCCTGGCTCACGTCATGCTGTTCGTGTTCGGCACAGGCCCGGTGCGCGGCTTCGCCGTCACCATTACGGTCGGCATCGTCACCACCCTGTTCACCGCGACCATGCTGGTGCGGCTGATGATGGTGCAGTGGTACCGCACCCGCCGCCCTTCGCTGTTGCCGGTCTGAGGAGGCCGCGATCATGTTCATGCGCCCATTGTTCCGCCTCGTTCCCGACCACACCACCTGGCACTTCATGCGCGGCCGCTTCATCGGCCTGCTGACCTCCGCCGTGCTGTCCAGCCTGTCGCTGGGCCTGTTCTTCTACCCCGGCCTCAACCTCGGCATCGACTTCAAGGGCGGCATCGTCATGGAGGCGCGCACCCCGGCGGCCGCCGACTTCAGCAAGCTGCGCGCCGGCATCGCCGCCCAGGGTGTGACCAACGCAGGCGTGCAGCGGTTCGGCGACGCCAGCCAGGTGCTGATCCGGCTAGAGACGCAGCCGACCGAAGCGGCGACCGAGCAGGTGGTGGCCAAGGTCCGCGCCGGGCTGGAACAGGCGCAGCCGGGGACGAAGATCCTGCGCACCGATGCGGTCGGCGCTTCCGTCTCCGCCGAGTTGTTCCGGAACGGGATGCTGGCGCTGGGCCTCTCGCTGCTGATGATCCTGGCCTACATCTGGTTCCGCTTCGAGTGGGAGTTCGCGGTCGGCGCGGTGGTGACGCTGCTGCTCGACGTGACCAAGGCAGTCGGCTTCCTGGTGGTGACGCGGTTCGAGTTCGACCTGGTGATGGTCGGCGCGATCCTGACGGTGATCGGCTATTCCACCAACGACAAGGTGGTGGTGTACGACCGCATGCGCGAGAACCTGCGCAAATACAAGACGATGCCGTTGCGCGAGCTGATCGACCTGTCGATCAACGAGACGCTGAACCGCACGCTTGGCACCTCGATGACGGTGTTTCTGGCCGCCCTGCCGCTGGCCCTGTTCGGCGGCCCCACGCTGTCCGGCTTTGCCTGCGTGATGCTGTTCGGCATCGTCGTCGGCACCTCGTCGTCGATCTTCATCGCCGCCCCGATCCTGCTGCTACTGGGCGAACACCGGCTGCGGCGCGACACGCGGCCGGCCGGCAATCCGAACGCGCCGGCGACGACCACCGGCTGAGGGCTACGCCGCCGCCGACATCGCGCGCCCGCCAAACAGCCGCCATACCCGGTCGATCCGCTCGGCCCCGGTCAGGCGGTGGACGATCAGGATGACGGTACGCCCCGTGGCGCCCTCGTTCAGGCTGGCGAAGAACTCGCGCTCCGTCTCCGCATCCAGCCCGGCGCATGGCTCGTCCAACAGCAGGATCGGCGCCGGCGACAGCAGCGTGCGCGCCAGCACCAGCCTTCGT
The DNA here is from genome assembly GCA_043746535.1 of Rhodospirillales bacterium. Taxonomy (GTDB): domain Bacteria; phylum Pseudomonadota; class Alphaproteobacteria; order Acetobacterales; family Acetobacteraceae; genus CAVRQM01. The sequence continues at coordinate 3,770 of JAYTQW010000425.1, read as the reverse complement.
GCCTGGCCGCCGGACAGCCGCGTGCCGCCCTCGCCGGTCCAGGTGTCGAGCTGGTCTGGCAGGGTCCGCACGAACTCGTCCAACCGTGCCGCGGCCAGCGCCGCCCACAGCATCGCGTCGTTGGCATCCGGCGCCGCCAGCACCAGGTTGGCGCGGATGGTGTCGTCGAACAGATGCGTGTCCTGGCTGAGCCAGGCGACGCGGGCGCGCACCGCCGCGTCGGGCAGGGTGGCGATGTCGACGCCTCCCAGCAGCACGCGGCCCTGTTGCGGGGCGGCGACCTTCAGCAGCAATGCGGCAAGGCTGGACTTGCCAGCGCCGGACGGCCCGATCAGCGCCACACGGGCGCCGTGCGGGATATCGAGTGAAAGACCGTCGAACACCGAAGGGCGGTCGGGCCGCCAGCCGAAGCCGACGTTTTCGAACCGCACGGCGCTGCCGGCGGGGAATGCCACGGAGGCCGCCGGCGCCGGTGCGGGACCGCTGGCGGCGTCCAAGACGCGGCTTGCGGCGGCGCTGGCGAGGCCGGCCAGGGCACCGGCGCGCGGCAGCCCGGAGGCCGCCTCGAACGCGGCCAGGGTCACGAACAGCAATGCCACCGTCAGCACCGGACGGCCGTTGGCACCGATTGCCAGCACCAACAGGATTGCGGCCTGCCCGCACAGGAACGCAACCGCCCCGGCCAGCGCGCCGCGTCGCGCCAACAGGCGGCCCGCAGTCATCATCGACGCCTCGCGCGCCTGCACGGCGGCCAACATGCGGCCCTCCGCGCCGAACGCGCGCACCTCCCGCAACCCGCTCAAGGCATCAAGGGCGGCAACTTGCAACGATCCGCGTGCGGCCGCGAGGCGCTGGCCCGGACCGGCCGAGCCGCGCGCCATCAGCCACGGCACCAGGAACGCCGCCATCGCGAACAATGCCGCGAGCAGCACAGCGAGCGCGTGCCCGGCGGGCCGGGTGAACAGGAACAGCGCCGGCAGGATCACCACCATGCCGGCCAGCGGCACCAGGATACGCAGATAGAGGCCGTCCAGCACCTCGACATCGCCGACCAAGCGGGCAAGCACCTCGCCGGCGCGGGTGAAGCCGAGGCCACCTGCCGATCTGCGGGCCAAGCCCCGGAAGAACCACACGCGCAGATCGGCCAACGCCCGGAACATCGCATCATGCGTCAGCAGCCGCTCCAGGTAGCGCAGCACGACCCGCGCCGGCCCGAGCAGCCGAAGCCCGACAGCGACACCCAGCGGCAGCGCCAGCACGGCGCGCGCGATCAACGATCCGGACAGGCCGAGCAGCGCCACCGCGCAGGCCAGCGCCGCCAGCGAGACCAGCGCGCCCAGGCCGAGCCTCGGCCAGCGCGCCCGCCAAAGACGGATGATTTGCAGCAACGGATGGCGCATCATGCGGCTCCCGCGCGGGTCAGCGACACCACGCGGCCGTCACGCAGGTCGATGCGGCGGCCGCTGAACACATGCGCCGCCGCCGCATGGCTGGCCAGGATCACGGTACGGCCGATGGCGAGGCGGCGCAGGCTGTCCAGCACCTCCTGCTCGGTGGCCGGATCGAGGTGGCTGGTCGGCTCGTCCAGCAGCAGCAGCGGCGCGTTCTTCAGGAACGCGCGGGCGATGGCGACGCGCTGCGCCTGCCCGCCCGACAGGCCGTAGCCGCCCTCGCCGACCTGCGTGCGCAGGCCCTCGGGCAGCCCGGCCATGACGCTGTCCAGGCGGGCGAAACCGACGGCGGCGGCAAGTTCGGCGGCGCTGGCCTCCGGCTTGGCGAAACGGATGTTGTCCTCGACCGAGGCGGCGAAGATCATCGGGCGCTGGCCGATCCACGCGGTCAGCCGCGACAGCGCCGCCGGCACCAGCGTTGCGATGTCGGCGCCGTTCAGCGTCACCCGCCCGCTGGTCGGCGGCACGAAGCCAAGCAGGATCTCGATCACGCTTGACTTGCCCGCGCCGGACGCGCCGGCCAGCACCAGCGTATCGCCGGCGGCCACCCGGAAGCTCACATCGGTCAGCGATGGCGGCCGGGTCGCGTCCCAGGTCAGGCCGACATGCTCGAAGGCGACCGTCAGACCCTGCGCCGCCACCGTACGGACAGTGCCGGCGGCCGGCAGTGGCGTGGGTTCCGGCAACGCGGCGATGGCCTCGGCGGCGGCGCTCGCCTGGCTGCGGTCCTGGTAGGCGGCGGCGAAGGCACGCAACGGCGCGAAGAACTCCGGCGCCAGCAGCAACGCCATCAGCGCGTGGCCGGCGCCAAGCGGGGAGATTGTCGCGCCGCCGCCGAACTGGGCTGCGGCGCGCAGGGCGATGACGATGATGGCGACCGCCGCCGCGCAGTCGAGCGCCGCCGACGACAGGAACGCCACCCGCAGGATACGCATGGTGCGCGCCCGCAGCTCGTTGGCGGCGAGCCCGATTGCCGCCGCCTCCGCCTCGGCGCGTCCGAGCAGGACGATGGTGGCGATGCCGCGCACGCGGTCGAGGAAGCGCACCTGCAACCGCTCCAATGCCTGGAACTGCCGGCGCGAGGCGGCGGCGGCGCCGATGCCCGACAGCGCCATGGCCACCGGTACCAGCGCGCCGCATCCGGCCAGCACCAGCGCGTCACCCGGATTGACCACCGCCACCGCCAGCGCCACCAGCACCGGCCCGGCGACGGCCAGCGTCGCCGCCGGCAGGTAGCGGGCGAAGTAGCCGTCCATCGCCTCAATCCGGTCGACCACGATGGCGGACAGGGCCGCCGAATGCCGCGAGCGCAGCAGCGCCGGCCCGATCTCCAGCAGCGTGGTCAGCGCGGCCGAGCGCAGCCGGCGCCGCGCGGTGGCTCCGGCGGCAGCGGCCGCCATCTCCGCGACATAGCCGCAACCGGCGCGGGCCAGCGCCAAGGCAGCGAACGCCAGCAACGCCAGCACGCGCGGCTTCTGCCCAGCAAGCAGGCCGGCGAGGCTTTGCCCCACCAGCCACGCCTGGCCGATGCTCAGCAGCGTACCGGCCAGGGCGAACGCCAGCACTGGCCGCGCGCCTCGGCGGCCAAGGCGTGACTGGGCGGCGAGCCAGGCACGGATGGAGATGTCGGACGATGCGGTCATGGATGGTGATGTAGCGCACCGCGCGCGCATTGACAGTCTCGCGAGCGCGGACGAGGCGGCGGTCAGGCCGGCGACGCGCTCCCGGCCGCTCCGGCGGCGGCACGATGCAGCGGTATTTCCAGCACGTAGCGCGTCCCTTCCTCCTGCGTAACCGTCAACGTGGCGCCGAGCTGGCGGGAGAAGCCGCGGATGAGGTTCAGGCCAAGGCCGTCGCGCACCCCGGTCTCGGTCTCCGCCTGGCCGGCCGGGATGCCGATGCCGTTGTCCTCGATCACCAGTGTGGCGACCTCGCGGTCCAGGGTGCCGGCCTCGCCGCCGGCCTTGTCGGCGCCGGGCAGGCGACGCTGGACGCCGAGGCTGACCGAGATGCGCCCGCTGCGTCCGCCGGGGAAGGCGTATTTGCCCGCGTTGCTCACCGCCTCGGTGATGATCAAGGCGATCGGCACCGCCTGATCGGACGATATCTGGATTTCCGGCGCATCGATCACCAACTCGATCCGCCCGCCGCCCGGCGTCTCGCCGATGGCGTGCAGCAACTGGTCGCACAGCTCCTTCAGGAAGCCCTTCATGTTGATGGTGTGCAGTTCGCCATGCGCGTAGAGGTGGCGGTGCAGCGTCGCCAGCGCGCGGATGCGATCGCGGGCAGCCTGGAACTCGGCCCGCGCCTCGGGCACCC
>JAYTQW010000424.1:0-4743 GCA_043746535.1 Rhodospirillales bacterium | reverse complement strand
CGCCGGCTGCGGCTGGAGACGGCGGTGATCGTCGGCCTGTCGCACCGGCTGGCGGCGCGGCTGCGGCGGGGCGATCCGGTGGCGGGCCGGGTGAAGCTGACCCGCGCCGACATCGCCGCCAGCGTGCTCGCGGCGATGCGGTTCCTGCCATGAACGCCACCCCATTGGGCGCCGACCCCGCCGATTTGGCCGAGGTCGAGGTCATCGTGCGCCGCGCCGGCACCAGCTTCTATCGCGGCATGGCGGTGCTGCCGCCGGACCGCCGCCACGCGATGTACGCGATCTACGCCTTTTGCCGCATCGTCGACGACATCGCCGACGATGCCGCCCCGTTGCCGGACAAGCGCGCCGGCCTGGACGACTGGCGCCGCCGCATCGCCGCGCTGTATGGGGCGGAGGCAGCCTCTCCAAGCGCTGTCACCCGCGTCCTGGCGCGTGCGGTGGAGCGGTTCGGGTTGCGCCAGGCCGACTTCCTGGCGGTGATCGACGGCATGCAGATGGATGCCGAGGCGGCCATCGTGGCGCCGGACGCGGCGACGCTCGACCTGTATTGCGACCGCGTGGCGGCGGCGGTGGGGCGGCTGTCGGTGCGTGCGTTCGGCGACGCCTCGCCGGCGGCGGACCGGGTGGCGTTCGCGCTGGGCCGCGCGCTGCAACTGACCAACATCCTGCGCGACGTGGACGAGGACGCGCAGCGCGGGCGGCTGTACCTGCCGCGCGAATACCTGCTGGCGGAGGGCGTGGCGCTCGACCCGCAGGCCGCCTTGGCCGACCCCCGGCTGCCCCGCGTCTGCGCCCGTGTCGCCGCCGACGCGCATGGCCGCTTCGGCGAGGCGAGGGCGGCGATGCGCGACTGCGGCCGCCGGGCGATGCGTCCGGCGCGGCTGATGGGGGCCACCTACGCCGCCATCCTGGGCCGGTTGGAGCGGCGCGGCTGGCGCGAACTCGGGCATCCGGTCCGGCTGTCGCGCATGCAGAAGATCGGGCTGGCCGTGCGTTACGGCCTGCTATGAGCATCGTACATGTCATCGGCGCCGGTGTGGCTGGCCTGGCTGCCGCCCTGTCGCTGGCGGAGGCGGGGCGGCAGGTGGTGCTGCACGAGTCCGGCCCCGCCGCCGGGGGCCGTTGCCGGTCGTATTTCGACCGAGGGCTGGGCGTGCGGCTGGACAACGGCAACCATCTGCTGCTGTCCGGCAACCACGCGGTGATGGCCTACCTGACGCAGATCGGCGCGCGGCACTCGCTGACGGGTCCGGGCGAGGCGATGTTCCCGTTCATGGACCTCGGCACCGGCGAGCGCTGGACCATCTCGCCCAGTGCCGGGCGGATACCCTGGTGGGTGCTGGACCGCAGGGCGCGCGTGCCGGGAACGCGGCTCGGGCAGTACATTGCGCTGCTGCGGCTGCTGCGGGTGCGCGACGACGCCAGCGTGGCCGCCGTGCTGAGCCGCGCCGGGCCGCTCTACACGCGGCTGCTGGAGCCGCTGGCGGTGGCGGCGCTGAACACCAGGCCGGACCGCGCCCTGGCCCGGCTGCTCGGCCGCGTGGTGCTGGAGACGCTGGCGCGGGGCGGGGCGGCGTGCGTGCCGAGCTTCCCCAGGGTCGGCCTGTCGGAAAGCTTCGTCGATCCGGCCGTCGAGTGGCTGCGCGCGCGGGGCGCCACCCTGCGCCTCGCCTCGCGCGTGACCGGCCTGCACATGGCGCCCGACCACACCGGGCACGACCGGCTGGCCCGGATCGACACCGCGCATGGGCCGGAGGCGCTGGCGGCCGGCGACGCCGTGGTGCTGGCGACGCCGGCGCATGTGGCGGCCGACCTGATGCCGGGGCTGGTGGCGCCGGACCAGTTCGAGGCCATCGCCAACGTGCATTTCCGCCTGGAGTCGGACCGACAGACGCTCGGACGCGCCGGCTTCGTCGGCCTGGTCGGCGGCACCGCCGAGTGGGTGTTCCAGAAGCCCGGCATCATCTCCGTCACGGTCAGCGCCGCCAACGACCTGATCGATCTGCCCTCCGACGAACTCGCGGCACGGATCTGGCCGGAGGTGCGCGCGGTCGCCACGCTGTCCGGCCCGATGCCGGCGATGCGGGTGGTGAAGGAGCGCCGCGCCACCTTCGCCGCCACCGCCGAACAGGATCGCCGGCGCCCGGCCACGCGCACCGCCCTTGCCAATCTGGTTCTGGCGGGCGATTGGACGGCCACGGGACTGCCGGCCACGATCGAAGGCGCGATCCGTTCGGGCCGGACCGCCGCGGCGCATTTGCTTGCCGTGTGAAAGGTGACGAATGTTAGCTGATCCGGAATTGCGCCCGGCCTCCCATCCGGCGCTGCACGGTCGCGCCGCATCCGACGACATGGCGCTGGACGACGCGGTCGCCGCCGCCCGCGCGGCCCTGCTCGGTCGCCAGCAGGCCGATGGGCATTGGGTGTTCGAGCTGGAGGCCGACGCCACCATCCCGGCCGAATTCGTGTTGCTGGAGCATTTCCTCGACCGCATCGATCCGGCGCTGGAAGCCAAGATCGGCAACTACCTGCGCGGCATCCAGGGCGAGCATGGCGGCTGGCCGCTGTTCCATGACGGCGCCTTCAACCTGTCGGCCAGCGTGAAGGCGTATTTCGCGTTGAAGATGCTGGGCGACGACCCGGAGGCCGCGCACATGCGGCGCGCCCGCGCGGCGATCCTGGCGGCGGGTGGCGCCGCGCGCACCAACGTGTTCACCCGCGCGCAACTGGCGCTGTTCGGCGAGGTGCCGTGGCGCGCGGTGCCGGCGATGCCGGTCGAGATCATGCTGCTGCCGGCTTGGTTCCCGTTCAACCTGGACCGCATCAGCTACTGGTCGCGCACCGTGCTGGTGCCGCTGCTGGTGCTGATGGCGCTGCGGCCACAGGCGCGCAACCCGCGCGGCGTGCATGTGGACGAGCTGTTCACGGTGCCGGCGGAGCAGGTGCGCGACTGGATCAGGGGGCCGTACCGCTCCCGCTGGGGCCGGCTGTTCGCCGGGCTGGACCGCGTGTTGCAGGCGGCGCAGCCGCTGTTCCGCGGCCCGCTGCGCCGCCGCGCCATCCGACAGGCGCAGGCCTTCGTCACCGAGCGGCTGAACGGCGAGGACGGGCTGGGCGCCATCTACCCGGCCATGGCCAACAGCGTGATGATGTTCGACACGCTGGGCGTGTCACCCGACCATCCCGATGCCGCCATCGCCTGGCGGTCGCTGCGCAAGCTGCTGGTCGAGGATGGCGAGCGCGCCTACTGCCAGCCCTGCCTGTCGCCGGTGTGGGACACCGGCCTCGCAGGCCACGCCATCGCCGAGGCGGACAGCCCTGCCAGCGAGGCGGTCGCCGCCGCCAACGCCTGGCTGCGCGACCGGCAGGTGCTCGACGTGATCGGCGACTGGGCGCGGGCGCGGCCGGACGCGGTGCCCGGCGGCTGGGCGTTCCAGTACGCCAACCCGCACTACCCCGACGTGGACGACACCGCGCTGGTGGGCATGCTGCTGCACCGCGAGGGCAACCCTGCGCATGACGAGGCGGTGGCCCGCGCGCGCGACTGGGTGATCGCCATGCAGGGACGCGACGGCGGCTGGGGCGCGTTCGACGCCGACAACGACCACTCGTACCTGAACCATATCCCGTTCGCCGACCACGGGGCACTCCTCGATCCCTCCACCGCCGACGTCACCGCGCGCTGCGTCTCGTTCCTGGCGCAGATGGGAATCGCCGCCGAGACGCCGGCGCTGGCGCGGGCGCTGGCCTGGCTGCGCGCCGAGCAGGAGCCGGACGGAAGCTGGTTCGGCCGCTGGGGCACCAACTACATCTATGGCACCTGGTCGGTGCTGTGCGCGCTGAACGCCGCCGGCGTGCCGCCCGACGATCCGGCGATGCGGGCCGCAGTGGCGTTCCTGGTCGGCACGCAGCGCGACGAGGGCGGCTGGGGCGAGGACAACGACAGCTATGCCGGAGCGCCACGCGGCCTCTATCACCGCAGCAACCCATCGCAGACCGCGTGGGCGCTGCTCGGCCTGATGGCGGCCGGCGAGACGGCGCACCCGGCAGTGCGGCGCGGCATCGGCTGGCTGGCGGGCGCGCAACAGGCGGACGGCGGCTGGGAGGAGGCGCCCTACACGGCAGTCGGCTTCCCGCGCGTGTTCTACCTGCGCTACCACGGCTACAAGCTGTTCTTCCCGCTGATGGCGCTGGCCCGCTACCGCAACCTTTCACGCGGCAACACGCACCGGGTGCAGTGGGGCTTCTGACCGGGCAGCGTCGTACCAGCCCGCCGTGACAGTGAGACTCCAGGCAGGTCAGGCAAGCAGTTCTTTTTTGCAAAAAAGAACCAAAAAACTCTGACTGGTTAGGCGTTACGTTATGATAACGTAACGTTACGGGCGTGCGTAGGCCCGCTCACGCCAGGGCCGCGCCGAAGGCGGGCGCGCAGGGTCGGGCGCGACGCCTGGGCGGTGGCCGCGAGGGGGCTGGTGGTTCCGGCGCAGGCGGCGCCGGGGCGGGCGATGGCGGCGGGTCGGGCGGTGGCGGCGGGTCGGGCGGTGGCGGCGGGTCGGGCGGTGGGTCGGGCGATGGGTCCGGTCGCTGGAACAGCGCCGGCGGGAAGCCCGGCCCGGCCTCGATGCCCAGCATCCGGCACAGCGGGCGCAGGATGCGCCCCGCCCCCGGTGCGGCCGCCAGCAAGGCCGCAAGCTCGGGGTCGCCCAGCAGGTGGCACACCTGACTGCGCAGGGGCAGGAT
>JAYTQW010000423.1:0-10859 GCA_043746535.1 Rhodospirillales bacterium | reverse complement strand
TCGGGGCCATCGGCACCGCGCAGTTCGCCCTGCTCACCACCGCCCAGATCGCCGCCATCGCCACGGTGGCGCTGGCCGGGATGGGGACGGCGGACGTGGTCGGCCTCACCACCGCGCAGATCTCCGCCTTCACCTCGATGCAGTTCATGGCGCTCACCACGGCGCAGGTCGCCACCATCTCCTCGGCCCAACTGGCCGCGCTGACCACGCGGGAGGTGGCGGCGTTCACCACGGCGCAGTTGCCGGCGCTCACCACGGCGGCGCTGGCCGGGTTCGGCACGGCGGAGACCAGCGCCCTGACCTCGCACGAGATCACGGCGCTGCTCACGGCGCAGCTCAACGCCATGTCGACCGCCGACTTCGCCGCCCTGACCAGCGCCCAGGTGGCGGCCTTCACCGCGCCGCAGATCCAGGGGCTGGACAGCGCCCACTTCCTGGCCCTGTTCCACTGAACGCGACCCCGATGAACGCAACCCCGGCGACGCTCATGCGCGACACCCTGGCCGGCATGAGCTTCGCGGCCCTGGTGGCGACGGTGGCGGAGGCTCCCGCCGGCACCTCGGAGGTCGAACTCTACCAAAGCTGGATCGAGACCAATGCCGGGCGCTCGCCGCAACTGTTCGCGGGCTGGTTCAACCTCGGCGCGGCATTCAGCCGGCAGGGCGACCGGGGCCGCGCCATCGCCGCCTATGGCAATGCCCTGGCGCTGAAGCCGGATTTCCACGCGGCGGCGGTCAATCTCGGGCTGTCGCTGGAGGCCGAGGGCGACACCGACGCGGCCCTGGAAAGCTGGCAACGGGCGCTCCAGCCGGATGCGGCGCGCGCCATGCTGCTGAACCATCGCGGGCGGTTGCTGGAGCGGCTGGGCCGCCTGGACGAGGCGGAGGCGGCGCTGCGGCAGTCGCTGGCGGCCGACCCGCAGCAGCCGGACGTGATCCAGCACTGGGCGCATATCCGCCAGCGCATGTGCCGCTGGCCGGTGCTGACCGACCTGCCCGGCCTGCCGGCGACGGAGATGGCGCAGAGTTGCGGGCCGCTGGCGGTGCTGGCGCTGACCGACGACGTGGCCATGCAGTCCGAGGTCGCGGGCCGCTGGATCGCCCGCAAGACGCAGCCGGTGGCACGGCGGCTCAGCCCGGAGGCGGGCTACCGCCACGACCGCATCCGCATCGGCTACCTGTCATCGGATTTCTGCCGCCACGCCATGAGCTTCCTGATCGCCGAACTGTTCGAGCGGCACGACCGCGCCCGCTTCGAGGTGTTCGGCTACTGCGCCAGCCCGGACGACGGCAGCCCGGTGCGCCAGCGGGTGCTCGGCGCGTTCGACCATGTCCGCATCGTCCGCGACCTGTCCGACACGGAGGCTGCGGCGGCGATCCGCGCCGACGAGATCGACATCCTGATCGACCTGAACGGCCTGACTGCCGGATCGCGGTTGCAGGTGCTGCGCCACCGCCCGGCGCCGGTGCAGGCGACCTATCTCGGCTTCGTGGGGCCGGTGCCGCTGCCGGAACTGGACTACCTGTTCTGCGACGATTTCGTCGTCCCGGCGGAGCAGGCCGCCGCCTACCTGCCGCCTCCGCTGGCGATCGGGCCCGCCTACCAGGCCAATGACAGCCGGCGCGTGGCGGGCGTGCCGCTGTCGCGCGCAGAGGCCGGGCTGCCGCCGGACCGGTTCGTGCTGTGCTGCTTCGCCAACCACTACAAGATCACCCAGCCGATGTTCGCCGCCTGGCTGGCCATCCTGCGCCGGGCGCCCGACGCGGTGCTGTGGCTGGCGACCGACAACGCCTGGTCGCCGGACGCCCTGCGCGCAGCCGCCACCGACGCCGGCATCGACCCCGGCCGCCTCATCTTCGCCGAGCGCTGCGACCCGGCCATCTATCTCAGCCGGCTGCGGCTGGCCGATCTGTTCCTGGACACCTTCCCCTACAACGGCGGCACCGTCGCCAGCGACGCGTTGCGGGTGGGGCTGCCGTTGCTGACGTTGTGCGGGCGCTCGTTCGCCTCGCGCATGGCGGCGCGGCTGCTCGACCGGGTGGGCGCCGCCGACGGCATCACCCACAGCCTCGACGCCTACATTGCCCGCGCCGCCCTGCTGGCGTCAGATCCGCCCGCCTACGCCGCCTTCCGCGCCCACTTCAGCGCGGACGCCTGGAGCGCCACCTTGGGCGACACCGCCGCGTTCACGCTGGCGTTCGAGGCCACGCTGGCGCGCATCCGCCTGCGTCCGGGCTAGGCCGGACGCCGCAGGCTTGGCAGCGGGCGGCGGACACCCGATATGTGGTCTGTCCCGCCCGCACCCCGCCCAGCGAAAGAGCCGACCCATGAACATCGAGCAGACCACCCTGCCCAGCGGCCTGCGCGTCGTCACCGCGAACCTGCCGGGCTTCGACTCCGCCGCCGTCGCCGCCTTCGTCGACACCGGCTCGCGCAACGAGGGCGCGGCCGAGAACGGCATCGCGCACTTCCTCGAACACATGGCGTTCAAGGGCACCAGCGGGCGCAGCGCGCTCGACATCGCGCGCGAGATCGAGACCCTCGGCTCCAACATCAACGCCTACACCTCGCAGGGCATCACCGCCTATTTCGTCACCGGGCTGGGCGTGAACATCGAGAAGTCGGTCGCCATCATCGGCGACGTGCTGACCGCCTCGGTGTTCAACGAGGCGGAGATCGCCACCGAGAAGGGCGTGATCCTGCAAGAGATCAGCCGCAGCCACGACAGCCCGAACAGCCTCGCCTACAACAGCTTCGGCCCGACCGCCTACCCGGACCAGGCGCTCGGCCGCTCCATCCTGGGCCAGCCCGAGTTCATCAAGGCTGTGACGCGCGACAACTTCACCTCGTTCGTCGAACGCTTCTACGTCGCCTCCAACATGATCGTGGTCGGCACCGGCGACATCGGCCACGCCGCGTTCGTGGCCATGGTGGCGCAGTATTTCGCCGCATTGCCGAGCGGGCGCGACGCACCGGCCGAGCAGCCGGCACGCTGGGGCGGCGGCTACACCCCCGCCGCCCTCGGCAAGTTCGAGCAGGTCACGGCGCTGATCGGCTGGGACTCGGTGGCCGAGGTCGACACCCGCGTCCACGCGCACCGGATGCTGTCCAGCGCGATCGGCGGCGGCATGTCCTCGCCGCTGTTCCAGGAAGTGCGCGAGAAGCGCGGCCTGGTCTATGCGGTCAGCGGCTCGCACGACAGCGGCCCGGATTACGGCGAGTTCCTGCTCTACGCCGGCACCACCCCGGACAAGCTGGACGAGGTGGTGCGCGTGGCCTGCGGCGTGTTCCAGAACGCGGCCCGCAGCGTGGGGGCCGACGACCTGGAACGCGCCCGCAACCGCGAGTTGGTCGCCTACGCCACCATCAAGGAAAAGCCGTTCTCGCTGGCGCGCTACCTCGCCTCCACCCTGTTCGAGCACGGCCGCATCATCGAGCCGGACGAGAGCAAGCGCCTGATCGAGGCGGTGACGATGGCCGACCTGGGCGACGCGGCGGCCATGATCTTCGCCAGCCATCCGACCGTGGCGCTGGTCGGGCCGGTGCCGGAGACGGACTACCTCGGGTTGATCGCGGCGGAGCTGGGTGCTGCTGGGCGGGAGCCTGCGTTGGTGTGAGGGTAGGCTGAATTCAGCTTTGCTTGGAGCCAGGAATATCGAGCACATCGGGCCAGCCGAATGCGCTTTGAGTGGATTAAATCCACGAGGATTGCGTAGCCTTGTAGACTGCCCGCGCTTTCATGTAAGCCGTTGGCGAGTGTCGCGTGTACCTCGAAAAAGCCGTACTAAACGTACTTGTTGAGCTGTAGCCAGTACGTTGCGCGATCTCGGCAACACTCACCGTCTCTTCGCGCAACAGGCCTTTGGCGAGGGACACTTGCCAGTGAAGCAGGTATTCCATCGGCGCAATGCCGAGCACGCGTTTGAAGCGTTCGAAGAAGGCCGATCGGGACATGCCTGCTTCCGTCGCCAGCCGCACAACGGTCCATGGTTCCGCCGGTTGCTCATGCAATTTCCGCAGCGTCCCCGATAGGCGTTCGTCGGACAAACCGCGCAGCAACCCTGGAGAAGCGTCCGGCCCAATGTCGGAGCGCAGAGCCTCGATCAGTAACACTTCCAGTAGCCGCGTGAGCACGACATCGCGCGCCGTTCGACTGCCGCGCGACTCTTCGTCGACCAACTCCATCAGTGTCGTCAGTCGCTTCTCCCCTCGAACATGTACAACAGATGGCAAGAGGGAGACGAGAAGCGCCGCATCGGCCGAGTCGAACATGCCATAGCCGATAAGCATGCGCACATCGGGTTCAGCCAAGGGATCGCCCAGCCGGAATACGCCCGGACGGAGTTCGATCGGAACCGTGTCCCTCATGTCGTCGGCAGAGCGATCAAGGCTCGCCGTGGTAAAATACCGCGCGAACGGGATGAGGACGAAGTCGCCTGCAACGAGGTCGATGGGCGACAATCCCGGGACAGTTAGTCGGAACGATCCATCGAGAACCGCGCAGTAGAATGGCCGCGCAACCTCGCTGCGATGGACGGTCCATGATCCTGCACCGGTCACCAACTTGGTGAATGAAGCGCTTGGCTGAAGGAGGTTGATAATCTGGGCAAGCGGATCAACCATATCTGGACTCCCGCAAAACATAAACGGACTCTTAGACGTAGCGCGTCCGGTTATTGCTGTCTATCTGTAGCATGCAGCATCCGACATCCATCAAGGAGAGACGCCATGAGTGAACCGACCATCAAAGCCGATCGCGCCCCACTTCCCCAGGCAACCCCGATCATGGCGTTCAGTCCGATCATGTTCGACGTGTCCGGCCGCCAGGCGGCGATGGAAGTGCGTGTCACCATGCCGGCTACCGGGAGCAACCTGCCGATCATCCTGCTGTCGCACGGGCACGGCGCTTCCAACTTCCTGTCCTCGATCCGCGGCTATGGCCCGTTGGTGGATTTCTACGGTGCGCACGGCTTCGTCGTGATCCAGGTCACCCATCAGGACTCGACGACGCTTGCGCTCGATCCGAAGGGGCCGGAGGGAGCCTTGTTCTGGCGCTCGCGTGCCCAGGACTTCCATTTTATCCTCGACCATCTCGACGAAATCGAGACGACCGTGCCGGGGCTTGCCGGGCGCCTCGACAAGAGTCGGATCGCGGTCGTCGGCCACTCGATGGGTGGGCACACTTCGGCGCTTCTCGCAGGGACAAAGGTCACCGACATCCACACCGGTGAACGCGTCGACCTGTCCGAGCCCCGGATCAGCGCCTTCATCATCATCGCGCCCCTTGGCGACTACAAGGACGCAGCACCTTGGTTGTCCGAGCATTACCCCGAAGCTTTGCAGACCGACTATAGCACGATGACCCGTCCGGCTCTGGTGATCGTCGGTGATACCGACCTCAACCCGAACTTCTCGACGCGGGCGAACTGGCGCGCCGACGCTTACAATCAGGCTCCTGCTCCGAAGACGTTGCTGACGGTGTTGGGTGCCGAACACATCTTTGGCGGCATATCGGGTTGGGACGCGAAAGAGACCTCAGACGAGGATCCGGCACGAGTCGCCGAGATCCAGCGGGCCACGTGGGCCTACCTGCAATCGGCGCTCTATCCCGAGAACGATGCCTGGAAGGTCGTCGCGGCAGCATTGGACACGGATGAGAAGCCGTTCGCGCGGGTCGAAACCAAGTAGTGACCTGCACCCCTACAAGTGTTCCGCCGGAGGTGAGACTTCGGTGGCAACACGGAAGGGACTGGGATGACACGCAAGCGTCACAAGCCGGAGGAGATTGTCGCCAGCCTGCGGCAAGTTGAGGTGCTGGTGGGATAGGGCAAGGTAAAGGAAATTGCCCGAACCGCAGGCCGGGTCGAGCACCCGGAACGCGCGCAGGCGGTCGAGGAAGTTCCTGAAAATCCGCTCGGCATTACGCCTACCCGTAGCTCCGAGGCTGTCACCCGCGCGCATAAGGCCGGCCCTTAAAGTGGACTTGCCAGCCATTGACAGCGCTATCTTAGTTCGATCGATCTCCCACTCGGCCAGCAACGGACGGCGCACCACCGGCTCGATCAGCCGCTCGATCATCTCGCGCGCGGTGTAGTGGGCGCCGAGCTGGCTGCGCTTGTCCGGGTCCAGCCCGCGCTCGAACAGCGTGCCGAGAATGCTTGGATCGACCTCTGCCCAGTCGAGGGCGGCGGCGCGTTGCAGCAGGGCGATGTCGTCGGCCAGCAACGGCAGCGCGGCGGCGTCCTCGAACAAGCCGCCGTTGAACCAGGCGACTGGGGTGAAATCGACCTCGCCGCCCCGCTCCGCCATCGCCGCGAACAGGCAGAACACCAGCCGGTTGACGAAATGCGCCACCGCCTGCGCATCATGGCCGCGCGTGCGCAGCCGGCCAGCCAGTTCGGCGAACTCGGCGGCGGCCTTTGCCGTCAGTGCCGCGCGCGTGGTCTGCGGACGCAGACGCTCGGGATCGGCGAACACCGATTTGAGCACGCCGAGCCGCACCGGGTCCGAAAACTCCTCCAACCGGATGTCATGCCGCTCCGAGACGGCGTTGGTCCAGTTGGTGCGCACGACGATGCGCTCGATGTCGGACGTGACCAGCAACGGCGGGTTTTCCAGCGCGCCGGCATATTGCAGAAGCTGCCGGTGTGCGCCTTCCAGGTCTTTGTGCTTGCCCTTGTATTCCCAGGCGAAACGCCCGCGCCGCCAGACATCGGCCCAGCCCTCGCCGCCGCTGGCCTTGGTCGCCCCCTTCTCGAACGCATAGGCGCTGCCGTCCGGGTCGGAGTTGGGGGTCGGCTCGTTCAACAACGCGCACAGGTCCAGGAAGTG
Organism: Rhodospirillales bacterium; assembly: GCA_043746535.1. GTDB lineage: Bacteria > Pseudomonadota > Alphaproteobacteria > Acetobacterales > Acetobacteraceae > CAVRQM01. The sequence goes on along the minus strand of JAYTQW010000423.1, from coordinate 4,028 downwards.
CTCCTGCGACGCGGCACGCCCGTTGCGATTGTTGACGCGCCATTTGGCAACGAAGGCGGCAGGGGTCATCCCCCGACGCTACACCGAAACCAGTTTCGCCGCCTTACGCAAATAATCCATCCAGCCGCGTAGCCCGCCCGCCTTCGCTACACCGCCGTCGGCAGTGGATTTCCACCACGTCCGCAGACCGACGCGCGCGGATAGCCTATGGGTGTGCCTCCGATACGGGTTCAGTTCAGGTCAGCCGACAAACACCAATGCGCCCATATCATACCGACCAGCCAGGACGCTGACCCGCAGCAAGACAGCGCATCTTTTTTGCAAAAAGAAGCAAAAACTCTCTCCCGTTAAGGGCATGGCGAGGCAAACATTCCTGTTGCCGCTTGACACAGGCTGCGCGATGTGTTCTTATTTTGTTCGTGTCCATACCGCTCCCCTCGTCCGGCCCAAGCCTCTCGCAGCGCATGGCGATGATCGTGCAGTCACTGCGCGACGCCATCGCCGCCCATGCGGCCCGCGACCGCACCACGGTGGCATTGGCCTGGCTGGTGTGGCCCTACCTGCACCGCCTGGCGGTGCGCTTCGCCGCCCTGGCGGCACGGGTGCGAGCCGGCCGGGTGGTGGCGCGGGCCACGGGCAGGGTTCGTGCCGCTCCCGTGGTGCAGCGCCTTCGGCTTCCCGCGCTGCCGCAAGGCTTCGGCTGGCTGGCCCGCCTCGCCCCCAGCATCCTGCCCCTGCGCAGCCAGGTGTGCCACCTGCTGGGCGACCCCGAGCTGGCGGCCCTGCTGGCCGCCGCCCCGCAAGCCGCGCGCATCCTGCGCCCGCTGTGCCGCATGCTGGGCATCGAAGCCGGGCCGGGCTTCCCGCCAGCGCTGTTCGGCCTGCCGGATCCGCCGCCCGACCCATCACCCGACCCGCCGCCACCGCTCGCCCTGGCGCTGCCCGCTCCGCAGGCGCGCGCGGCAACGCCGCCGGCACCGGAACCGCTGCCTCCCTCGCGGCTACCGCCCAGGCGGCGCGCGCGCGTTCCGCTCATTTTCAACGCAGAGCCGGCGTGAGCGAGCCTACGTACGCCCATTATGTTACGATATCAGAACGTACTATATCGTGGCCACGCTCGCCTAACGAGTAAAAGTTTTTGGTTCTTTTTGCAAAAAGAACCGCTTGCCTCGCCTTCCTGGAGAACTACGGTCAAGGCGGGCTGGTCCAGGCCCTCGACCTGCTCAACCAACCAGCCGGTCGTCCTAATTCGCCCGCACCCGCTCGCTCTCCGTCCGCAACTGCCCGCACGCCGCCAGGATGTCGCGGCCGCGCGGGGTGCGGACCGGGGAGGAGAAGCCGGCGTCCATGACGATGTTGGCGAAGCGGTCGATGGCCGCCCCGGTGCTGGTCTCGTACGGGCTGCCGGGCCAGGGGTTGAACGGGATCAGGTTCACCTTGGCGGGAATGCCGGCGATCAGGCGCACCAGCGCGCGGGCGTCGGCCTCGCTGTCGTTGATGCTCTTCAGCATCACGTATTCGAACGTGATCCGCCGCGCGTTCGACGCGGTCGGGTAGCGGCGGCAGGCGGCGATCAGCTCGCGCAGCGGGTATTTGCGGTTCAGCGGCACGATCTCGTCGCGCAGTTCGTCGGTGACGGCGTGCAGCGAGACGGCGAGGTTGACCCCCAGCTCGGTGCCCGCCCGGTCCATCATCGGCACCACGCCAGAGGTGGACAGGGTGATGCGGCGGCGCGACAGGCCGATGCCCTCGCCGTCCATGGCGATGGTCATCGCCTTGGCCACGTTGGCGTAGTTGTACAGCGGCTCGCCCATGCCCATCAGCACGATGGTGGACAGCAGGCGCGGGGTGTCGCCCTTGGGGCTGGGCCACTCGGCGTAGCTGTCGCGCGCCGCCATGAACTGGCCGATGATCTCGGCGGCGCCCAGGTTGCGCACCAGCGCCTGCGTGCCGGTGTGGCAGAACCGGCACGACAGCGTGCAGCCCACCTGGGAGGAGATGCACACCGCGCCGCGATCCGCCACCGGGTCCGGGATATAGACCGTCTCCGCCTCCTGCCCGTCGCGGAAGCGGAACAGGAATTTGCGGGTCGCGTCGGTGCTGGTCTGCACGACAGCCGCCTCGGGCCGGCCGATCACGAAATTGGCCGCGAGCTTTTCCCGCAACGGGCGGGCGATGCTCGACATCACCGAGAAATCGGTGGCGCCACGGTGGTACAGCCAGTGCCACACCTGCTTGGTGCGGAACGGCGCCTCGCCGATGGCGGCTAGCTCGGCGGCCAGTTCCTCGCGCGACAGGCCGATCAGCTCCCGCCTGCCATCGGCGGCGCGCGCCGGCGGCGGCTCGAACCGCGCGGTCTTGGCCAGGATACGGGTGGCCTCGGCCTCGGTGAGGGTGGCGGCCGCACTCATGGCGCGGCCTTGCCGGGCGGGCAGGATTTCACGATGGCGGCATAGGCGGCGTTGAAGCCCTTGAGGCTGAACGTGTCGGCGACTGCGCCCTTCGGCCCCGGCGACTTCGCCACCAGTTGCCGCGCGCGCTGGAACGCCGCCACCGCCGCGTGGCCGTCGCGGGCGAAGGCGGAGCGTTGCGCGGTGTAGAAATCGAGCGTCGTGGCGTCGGCCAGCCCGGCCACGGCGGCGTTGGCCGGGTAGGCGAAGCCGGCGCTGATCGCCACCGCGTCGCGCCCGCCCGGACGCTCCGTCACCGTCAGCACCACGTCGCCGCGTCCGGGCAACGCGGGCGTGGAGGCGGCGGCGCGGGTGAAGGCGTAGCACACGCTCTGCCCGGCCTCCTGGTCGGTGGCGGCGGTCCAGTCATCGAAGCGGCCGATCGCCTTGGGCACGGCGGGGCGATGCACCCCCGCCTTGGCGGCGGGCTGCTTCGCCGGCTTTTGCTGGGCGTGGGCCAAGGTGGCGAGGCTGCCGGAAGCCAGCAGCGTCAGTAACAGGATTGATGCGCGCATGGCACACAGATACGGGGGCTGCGGGGCGGGAACAAGCGCGGCCTGCTCAGGTCTCGTCTGTCCCGGCGGCGCGGTCCATCCAGGCCGGGCGGTTGCGGCGGAACACCGGATGGCCGTGGCTGCCGGCGGATGTCGCCGCAGCACCGCCGCCGCTGGCCACCGGGCGGTCGCCGAAGCGGCCGTGCTGCAGCAGGCGGTCGTACAACACCAATGCCCCGGCCACCGCCAGGTTCAGCGCGAACCGGGTCGGGATGCGCACCACATGCCGGCAGCGCGCCAGCATGGCGTCCGACAGGCCCGACCGCTCCGGCCCCAGCACATAGGCGGCCGAGAGCGGATGGCGGAACGACGGCAACTCGGCGGCGTCCTCCAGCAGCTCGATGCCGACCAGCGCGCAGCCCTGCGGCAACGCCATCGCGTCCACGCTGTCGAAGCGCCACAGCGGCACGTGCGCCGGCGTGTCGGCGGTGTCGGCGCTGCGGCTGGCGCGGGCGTCGAAGCCTGCGCCGACGCTGAAACAATACGACGCCCCGAACGCATGCGCGGTGCGCAGCAGGGCGCCGACATTGGCCGGTTTCGACACGCCCTCGACGCCGATGCCGAAATAGCCACGGCCGCTGGATTGCTGCATGGCGCTGGTCTATGCGAGCGGCCATGCCCGACGCAACCGGCCACCGCCTCGCGCCGCCGCCGTGACCGACACCATCGTCATCTTCGGCTGCGGCGTGCGGCCCGACGGCTCTCCCAGTCCGACGCTGCGCCATAGGGTGGAGGCGGCGCTGGCCCAGGCGCGGCGTCTGTCCGACCCGTGTTTCATGCCGACCGGCGGCCTCGGCCGCAACCCGCCGGCCGAAGCCGAGGTGATGGCGCGGTTGCTGCGCGAGGCCGGGGTGCCGGCGGCGCGCATCCTGCCGGAGCCGACCGCGCGTGACACGCTCGCCTCCGTCCATGCCTGCGCGGCCCTGCTGCGCTCCCGCGCCGATGGCGTCGTCTGGGTGGCGACCAGCGACTACCACCTGCCGCGCTGCGTCGTGCTGCTGCGGCTCGCCGGACTGTCCGCGCG
>JAYTQW010000422.1:0-6191 GCA_043746535.1 Rhodospirillales bacterium | reverse complement strand
GCGCGGCGCGTGGTCGAGCGGATCGGACAGGCCCAGCCGCAGCCGCTCGATCGCCGCCCACGCCACCATCACCGCGTTGTCGGTGCAGAGCCGCAGCGGTGGCGCCACCAGCCTGAAGCCATGTGCCGTGGCGGCGCGGTCCAGCGCGGCCCGCAGCGCGGCGTTCGCCGCCACGCCGCCGGCCACCACCAGCAGCCGGCCGGCGGGATGCCCGGTTCGGAACATGGCGATGGCGTTCACGGCGCGGTCGGCCAGCACATCGGCGACGGCGCGCTGGAACGAGGCGGCGATATCGGCGGCGGCCTGTTGCGGCAGCGCGCCCGCCGGAAAGCCCGCGACGATGCGCGCCACCGCCGTCTTCAGCCCGGAGAAGCTGAAATCGCAACCGGCGCGGCCCAGCAGCGGGCGCGGCAGGGCATGGCGCGCGGAGTCGCCGGCAGCGGCGATGCGTTCCAGCGCCGGGCCGCCGGGCCAGCCCAGGCCGAGCAGTTTGCCCACCTTGTCGAACGCCTCGCCGATGGCGTCGTCGATGGTGCCGCCGAGGCGGGTGTAGCGCCCGACGCCCTCGACCGCGACGCACTGGCAGTGGCCGCCGGACAGCAGCAGCAGCAGGTACGGGAACGCCGCCCCGCCTTCGGTCAGGCCGCCCTCGGTCAAGCCGGGCAGGCGCGGCGTCAGCGCGTGCGCCTCCAGATGGTTCACCGCCACGAACGGCACGCCCAGCGCCAGCGCCATGCCTTTCGCGAAGCCGCTGCCCACGATCAGGCCGCCGATCAGCCCCGGCCCGCTGCTGGCGGCAACCGCGCCCAGGCCGGCGGGCGTCGTTCCGGCGCGGGCCAGCACATCGCGCACCATCGCCGGCAGATGCGCCAGATGCGCCCGCGCCGCGATCTCCGGCACCACCCCGCCGAACGCCGCATGGCCGGTCTGGCTGAACACCGCCTCGGCCAGGACCCTGCCGTCCACGGCCAGCACGGCGGCGGCGGTCTCGTCGCAGGAGGTCTCGATGCCCAGCACCGGACGCAGCACCGGGCCACCAAGCGTGGCGTCAAGGGGACGAGGGCCGCTCACGGGCTGCATATCCGGGGTGTGGGCTGGCGTCTTTCCTTCATCGGGTAAAGTTTCTAGGACACAGCCATGCCGGGCAACCATCCCCCATCGCACGCGCCAGCCTTGCGCCTGCCCCCCCATGTGCGGTCGCTGCCGTTGCGCGTCGCCACCCGTGGCTCGCCGCTGGCGCTGGTGCAGACGCGCGCCTTCCTCGCCACCCTGCGGCATTTCTGCCCGGTGCTGCGCGCGATGGACGTGTTCGAGGAGCACCCGATCCGCACCACCGGCGACCGGGTGCAGGACCGCAAGCTGGCCGAGATCGGCGGCAAGGGGCTGTTCGCGCAGGAAATCCACGACGCGCTGATCGAGTTCCGCGTGGATTTCGCGGTGCATAGCCTGAAGGACCTGGAGACGACGCTGCCGCCCGGCATCGTGCTGGCCTGCACGCTGCCGCGCGAGGATGCGCGCGACGTGCTGGTGCTGCGCCCCGGCCTCGCCATCCCCGACCCGCGCGACCCCTACGCCACACTGCCGCACGGGGCCGTCATCGGCACCAGCTCGGTGCGGCGGCAGGCGCAGATGCTGCATGTGCGGCCCGACCTGCGGATGCAACTGATGCGCGGCAACGTGCAGACGCGGCTGGACAAGCTGGCGCGCGGCGACTGCGATGCCACCCTGCTGGCCCTGGCCGGGCTGCGGCGGCTGGGCGTCGAGGCCGCCGCGTCGGTCATCATCGACCCCGACATCATGGTTCCCTCCGCCGGCCAGGGCATCGTCGGCGTCACCATACGCGAAAGTGACACGGCGCTGTGCCAGATGCTGGCCGGCATCGAGGACGCCCAGGCCAAGGCCGTCTCCACCGCCGAACGGGCGCTGCTGGCGGTGCTCGACGGCTCCTGCAACACGCCGATCGGCGGCCACGCGCGGATGCTGCCGGACGGCACGCTGACCCTGACCGGGCTGGTCGCCAGCATCGACGGCAGCTTCCTGCTGAAGCGCACGCTGGCGGGACCCGCCGCCGAGGCTGCCCGCATCGGCGAGGCGCTGGGCGCCAGCCTGCGCGCCGACTGCCCCGCCGCCGTGTTTGCCTAGGCCGTATCCGCCTGAACCGGGACTGCCGCTCGGCGTCCTGATCACCCGTCCCGCAGCGGAGGCGGGCGAGACCGCCGCGCGCGTGGCCGGGTTTGGCCTGACGCCGGTGCTGGCCCCCACCATCCGCATCGTGCCACGAACACTCGACCTTTCGCGTGTTGGCCGCTTGCAAGCCATCCTGGTCACCAGCGGCAACTCCCTGGCGGCGTTGCCGGCGGCCCTGCATGCGACGCCGTTGCTGGCGGTCGGCGACGCCACGGCGGCGCGGGCGCGCGCGGCCGGATTCTGGCGGGTCAGCAGCGCCGGGCGCGACGCGGCCGCACTGGCGGAGGCGGTGGCGCTGGCCTGCGATCCGGAGCGCGGGACGCTGCTGCAACTGTCGGGCGCGGGGGTGGGGCTTGGCCTGCTCGATGCCCTGCGCAAACGAGGTTTCCAGGTCATGCGCCGCGTCGCCTACGCCGCCCATGCGGCCTCGTCGCTGCCGCCGGGCGCCTGGCAGGCGCTGGCCCGGCGCGAACTGCACGCGGCCTTGTTCTTCTCGCCCGCCACCGCGCAAGCTTTCGTGCGTATGGTCCAGCGTCGTGGCCCGGAGGCCGCCATGTCGCTGGCAACCGTCACCGCCATCGCCATTTCACCGACGACCGCCGCCGCACTCACCCCCTTGCCGTGGAAGGGCATCCGTGTTGCATCCCGCCCGAACCAGGATGAGCTGCTCGCATGGTTGAGATGAACGAGCCGGGCGCCGCGCCCGCCAAGCCGGCGCCGCCGACCCCAGCGCCGCTGCCCACGCCCACGCCGACGCCCACGCCCACGCCCATCGCAGGCGCGGGGTCGGCGCCGACGGAGGCAACGTGGCCACGCGCGATCCCGGCGCCGCCCTCCGACCCATCCATCAAGCCGGGCGCGTCGGAGCCTCCCGCCTCGTTCGCGGAACCGGCCAAGGCGCCGCGTCGCGAGCGGGACAACTCCGGCGCGGCGCTGGCCGCCTGCGTCGTGCTGTTCATCCTGGTGGCGCTCGGCGCGGCATGGTTCTGGCGGACGCAGGCCACCACCACCCGCCGCATCGCCGCGTTGGAGACCCTGCAACAGGCCGTCGACCCCGCCAAGATGACTGTGCTGGAGGACCAGGTCCGCGCCCTGCGGCAGCGGTTGGGCGAGCTGGAGCAGCGCCCGGCGCCTGCCGCGCCGCCGCCGGTCGACCTGCAACCGTTGCAGGACCGCATCGCCGCCCTGGAGCGGCGCCCGGCGGTGCCGGCCCCCGATCCCGAACTGGCCGGCAAGCTCTCGGCACTGACGACGCAGACCGACGCGCTCGCCCAGAAGCTTGCCCAGGCGCAGAGTCAGGCCAGCGCCGCCGCCGATCAGGCCGCCCGCGCGCAACGCCTGCAATCCGCCGCCGTGGCGCTGGCCGCCGGCAAGCCGTTGGGCAGCATCCCCGAGGCGGCCCCGGCACTGGCCCGCTTCGCCACCGACGCGCCGCCGACCGAGGCGGCGCTGCGGCTCTCCTTCGCCGACGCGGCCAGCGCCGCACAGGCGGCCAGCCATCCCGACCTCTCCGGCCAGGGCTTCGCCAGCCGCATGTGGGTGCGGGCGCAGGCGCTGGTCACGGTGAAGCAGGGCGACCGCGTGCTGGTCGGCACCCCCGCCGCCGGCGTGCTCGCCTCGGCGCGGCAACGGCTGCAAGCCGGTGACCTGGCAGGCGCTCTGGCCGTGCTGGACGGCCTCGACCCGGCGGCTGCGAAGGCGATGGCGCCGTGGCGGGAACAGGCGCAGAGCCTGCTCGATGCCCGCGCCGCGCTGGCGTCGGCCATGGCCGGGCAGGCGCACGGCTGATGCCCGCGATATTCCTCGTCCTCGTCGCTGGCGCCGGCGCCGTCTGGGTGGCGCGCTGGCTCGCCGGGCTGCCGGGCACGGTGTCGGTCAGCCTGCTCGGCCTCACCGTCGAGACCTCGACCGCGCTGGCGCTGGTGGCGGTGGTGCTGCTGGTGCTGGCGCTGCTCGGACTGCTGCGGGCGCTCGGCTGGCTGCTGAGCGTGCCCGCCCGGCTGCGTCGCCGGCACATGGCGCGCAGGCGCGCGGCCGGCGACGCGGCGGTGACGGCGGCGCTGGTGGCGCTGGCGGCCGGCGAGGCGGGCGACGCGCGGCGGGAGGCCGGGCGCGCGCGACGGCTGCTCGGCGACACCGGCCAGACATTGCTGCTGGCCGCCGAAGCCGAACGGCTGTCCGGCGACGACGCCACGGCGGCCGCCTTGTTCCAGATGCTGGCCAAGCGCGACGACGCGGCGCTGCTGGGCCTGCGCGGCCTGTTTCGTCAGGCGGTGGCGCGGGAGGATTGGCCGGCGGCGGCGCAGTTGGCCGGGCAGGCGGAACGGGTGCATCCCGGCGGCGCCTGGCTGCGCGAGGAGCGCGCGCAACTGGCGGTGCGGACCGGCGACTGGCGGCAGGCGCTGCGGCTGTCCGCGCCGGATGCCCCGCGCGCGGCCTATGCGGTGGCGGCGATCGCCGGCGTCGCGGACGGCACCGAGGCGACCCGGATGGCCAAGCAGACCTGGAAGGACCACCCCGACTTCACGCCGGCGGCGCTGGCCTATGCCGCCCGATTGCGCGCCGACGGACGCGAGGCGCGCGCGCAGGACGTGCTGCGCGATGCCTGGGCACGCAACCCGCAGCCCGACCTCGCGACGCTGGCGCTGGCGCCGCTGACCGAGCCGATGGCGCGGGTCAAGGCGGCCGGGCGGCTGGTGATGGACGCGCCGGCCCATCCCGAAAGCCGGTTCCTGATGGCGCAGCTCAACCTTCGCGCCGGGCTGACCGGCGAGGCGCGGCGTCACCTCGACCGCGCGCGCGACGGCATCGGCGAGCAGCGCCGGTTCTGGCTGTTGCTGGCCGATCTGGAAGGCGAGGATCGCGGCGACACCGAAACCGGGCGGCTGGCGCAGCGTGACGCGCTGCGCCGGGCGGCGACCGCAGCCGCCGATCCGGCCTGGCACTGCGATGCGTGCGGCGGCGTGACCGCGCAATGGACGCCCACCTGTCCCACCTGCCAGACCGCCGGGCGCGTGCGCTGGGGGCTGCCGACGCCACGGTCGCTGCCACCGCAGCCGCCGATGCGGGCGTTGCCGGCCTGAGCCGATGCGGATTGAACCGGCCGGCCTGGACGGCGTGTTCCTGATCCAGCCGGACTGGCACCGGGACGCGCGCGGCCAGTTTGCCCGGCTGTTCGACCACCGCCAGTTCGCCGCCGCCGGGCTGGTGGCGAACTTCGAGAATGCCAGCGCCTCGGTCTCGCGCCTGCGCCACACCCTGCGCGGCATGCACCTGCAACTGGCGCCGGCGCGGGAGGCGAAGCTGGTGCGCTGCGTGCGCGGCGCGCTGTTCGACGTGGCGCTGGACCTGCGCCCGCACAGCGCGCGGTTCGGCGCGTGGGTCGGGCACGCGCTGTCGGCCGAGAACGGCGCCATGCTGTATGTGCCGGAGGGTTTCGCGCACGGCTTCCTGACGCTGGCCGACGACACCGAGACGCTGTACCTGACCTCGGCGTCCCACGATCCGGCACGGGAGCGCGGCGTGCGCTGGGACGACCCGCGTTTCGCGATCGGGTGGCCGGCGCCGCCCTCGGTGCTGTCGGACAAGGACCGCGCCTGGCCGGACTACGCCGCCGCCCACTTCGCGTGAGGACCGCCATGCCGCTCGCCGACCCGTTCGCCGATATCGAGACGCCCGCCGTGCTGATCGACCTCGACCGCGTCGACGCCAACATCGCGCGCGCGCAGGACCATGCGCGGTCGCACGGCCTCACGCTGCGGCCGCACATCAAGACGCACAAGCTGCCGATGCTGGCCCAACGCCAGGTCGCGCGCGGCGCCGTCGGCATCACCTGCCAGAAACTCGGCGAGGCGGAGGTAATGGCGGCGGCCGGCATCGCCGACATCTTCCTGCCCTACAACATCCTGGGCGTGGCCAAGCTGGCGCGGCTGCGCGCCCTGGCGGATCGCATCACCCTGTCGGTCACCGCCGACAGCGCGGTGACGGTGGCGGGCTACGCGGCG
>JAYTQW010000421.1:0-5160 GCA_043746535.1 Rhodospirillales bacterium | reverse complement strand
GGCACCGTGCTGATCGGCGTCATCTATATCGGCCTCAACCTGATCTCCGACCTGCTCTACCCGCTGGTCGACCCGCGCGTGCGGCGGGCGCGATGAGTGCCGTGGCACGCGCCGGCTGGCGCGGCTGGCTGCTGACCCCGGCACCGGGCAGCCGGCGACAGGCGCGGTTCGGCCGCTGGTATCGCGCCTGGCTCGGCTTTCGCCGCAACACGCTGGCGCTGACCGGGCTGCTGATCGTCGCGGCACTGGTGCTGGTGGCGATCTTGGCACCCCTGCTCGCCAGCCCACAGGCGGCGGTTCTACAAACCCTGTCGGCCCGCCTGCAACCCTGGTCACGGGCGCACTGGTTCGGCACCGACGAGCTGGGCCGCGACATCTACGCGCGCATCGTCTTCGGCAGCCGCATCACGCTGACCATCGTGCTGCTGGTCTCCGCCATCGTCACCCCGGCCGGGCTGGCGATTGGGCTTTGCGCCGGCTATTTCGGCGGCTGGGTCGACGCCGTGCTGATGCGGATCACGGACATCTTCCTGGCGTTCCCCCGGCTGATCCTGGCGCTGGCGTTCGCCTCCGCCCTCGGGCCCGGCATCGACAACGCCATCGTCGCCATTGCGCTGACCACATGGCCGCCCTATGCGCGGCTGGCGCGGGCCGAGGCGCTGACCTATCGCCGCAGCGAGTTCGTGCTCGCCGCCGAGTTGCAGGGCGCGTCGTCCCTGCGCATTTTATGGTCGCAGATCCTGCCGCTGTGCCTGTCCTCGGTCATCATCCGGCTGACATTGGACATGGCCGGCATCATCATCACCGCCGCCGGCCTCGGTTTCCTCGGCCTGGGCGCGCAGCCGCCGGCGCCGGAATGGGGGGCGATGGTGTCCACCGGGCGGCAGGTGCTGCTCGACCAGTGGTGGGTTTCGACCATCCCCGGCATCGCCATCCTGGTGGTCAGCCTCGGCTTCAACCTGCTGGGCGACGGGTTGCGCGACGCTGCCGACAGCCGCTCGGCATGAGCGGGCCGCCACTGCTCCAGGTGCGCGGCCTGCGCGTGGCCTATCCCGGCGAGCACGGCGACTTCCAGGCGGTGCGCAACGTCAGCTTCTCGCTGGGTCGTGAGCGGCTCGGCATCGTCGGCGAGAGCGGCTCCGGCAAATCCACCCTCGGCCGCGCCGTCATGGGGCTGGTGGCCCCGCCCGGCCAGGTCGCCGCCACCACGTTGCGGCTGGGCGAAACCGACCTGCTCGGCCTCTCGCCGCGCGCATGGCAGCGGGTGCGCGGGCGGCGCATCGCCATGGTGTTGCAGGATCCGAAATACTCGCTGAACCCGACCATGACCGTGGGCCGCCAGATCGCCGAGACCCACCGCGCCCACTTTCGCGGCAGCGGCGCGGCGGCACGAGAGGCGAGCCTCGCCATGCTCGCCTCGGTCCGCATCGACGACCCGGAGCGCATGTTCGGCCTGTACCCGCACGAGGTCTCCGGCGGCATGGGCCAGCGGGCGATGATTGCGATGATGCTGATTGCCGGCCCGGAGTTGCTGATCGCGGACGAGCCGACCTCGGCGCTGGACGTCACCGTGCAGTTGCAGGTGCTGGCGATCCTGGACGACTTGGTGCGTGGGCGAGGGATGGGCCTCATCCTCATCAGCCACAACCTGCAACTGGTCGGCGCATTCTGCGACCGCGTGCTGGTGATGTATGCCGGGCAGGTGGTGGAGGAATGCGCCGCCGCCGACCTGGCCCATGCCCGCCACCCATATACGCGCGGGTTGTTGGCCGCCTTGCCGGAGCTGGATCACCGCCGCGCCGAGCTGCCGCAGTTGCAGCGCGATCCGGCGTGGCTGGCGGACATCGTGGCGTGATCGCGTTGGACGGCCTGACCGTCAGCTACGGCGCCGGTGCCGCGCGCGTGAATGCCGCCCATGACGTGTCGTTCGCGGTCGCGCCGGGAGAGGCGTTCGGCCTGGTCGGCGAGAGCGGCTCCGGCAAGTCCACCGTGCTGCGCGCCATCGCCGGGCTGGTGGCGCCCGCCGCCGGCCAGATCGCCCTGGCCGGGCAGGCGGTCGGCCCGCGCCGCAGCCGCGCCGAACGCCGGTTGTTGCAGATGGTGTTCCAGGACCCGTACGGCTCGCTGCACCCGCAGCAGACCGTGGACCGCATCCTGTCGGAGCCGGTGGCGATCCACCGCCTCGACCATCCCGGCCGCCGCGTGGCGACGGCGCTGCGCGAGGTCGGGCTGGGCGACGAGCACCGCTTTCGTTTCCCGCACCAGCTCTCCGGAGGGCAGCGGCAGCGCGTCGCCATCGCCCGCGCGCTGATCCTGCAACCGCGCATCCTGCTGCTGGACGAGCCGACCTCGGCGCTGGATGTTTCGGTGCAAGCGGAAATCCTCAACCTGCTGAGCCGGTTGCGGCGTGAGTACGGGTTGACGATGCTGATGGTCAGCCACGACCTGGCGGTGATCGCCCATCTGTGCGAACGGATCGCGGTGATGACGCGCGGCGAGGTCGTCGAGACCACCACCGTCGACGCGCTGGCCGAGGGGCGCGTGCGGCATCCGTACACGCAGGAATTGCTGCGCTCCAACCGCCGCGTGGCAAGCGGTTGAAAGGAAGTTTTCGTGGTCACTATCGAGCCTGCCGAGCGAGACGCCGTTGCGGCCTTCGTGGCCCACATCGTGGCGCGGCTGGCGCGGACGCCGCGCATGGCGCTGGGACTGGCCACCGGCGCCACGATGGTCCCGGTCTATGCCGGGCTGGTCGCGGCACACCGCGCCGGAGAAGTCTCGTTCCGTGACGTGACCAGCTTCAACCTCGACGAATACGTAGGCATCGCCCCCGGCCACCCGTCATCGTACCGGGCCACGATGGACGCGCTGCTGTTCAGCAAGGTCGATATCGACCCCGCCCGTACCTTCGTGCCGCTGGGCGACGCGCCCGACCTCGCGGCCGAGGCGGCACGCTACGAACAGGCCATCCGCGACGCCGGCGGCATCGACCTGCAACTGCTCGGCATCGGGTCCAACGGCCATATCGGCTTCAACGAGCCGGGATCGTCGTTCGCCTCGCGCACCCGCATCGTCGACCTGCACGCGGCCACGCGCGCGGCCAATGCCGGCTTCTTCCCGGATGCCGAGGTGCCGCGTCAGGCCATCACCATGGGCATCGCCACCATCCTGTCGGCGCGCTCGCTGGCGGTGCTGGCGACGGGTGCCGGCAAACGCGACGCCGTGCGCGCGGCACTGCACGGTCCGGCGACGCCCGCGTGCCCGGCCTCCGCTCTGCAATCGCATCCCGACGCCGGCTGGTGGCTCGACGCCACCGCTGGAGCCGGATAGCAGGCGTTGCGTTTGCACGGGGGCTTGCCATGCTGCGGGCCTTGCTACCGTGAAAAGGCGCCGCCATGAGCCTCGATGCAACCACCCGCGCCGCCAGGCTCGCCTCGCTGCGTGCCGGCATGGCGGCGGGCGGCCTGGATGCGGTGGCGATCGTGCCCGGCGCCACCCAGTGCTACCTGCTCGGCACCGAGTTCGGCCTGATGGAGCGCCCGACCGTGTTGCTGGTACCGCTGGCGGGCGAGTTGCGCATGATCCTGCCGGCGCTGGAGGCGCCAGGCTGGGCCGCACTGGGGATCGAGGCGCGGGTGCATCCGTGGCGGGACAATGACGGCTTCGAGGCTGCGTTCGGGTCAGCCTTGGCCGACCTGCCGGCCCGCGCAATGGGCGTGGAGGGCCAGCGGATGCGGGTGTTCGAGTCGATGGCGCTGCGCCGTCACATCCAGAACGCCGAGGTGATCGACGCGCAATCGGTGTTCGCGGCCCTGCGGCTGCGCAAGGATGCCGCCGAGATCGCCAGCCTGCGCCGCGCCATCGCCATTTCGGAGGCGGCGCTGACGGCGACGCTGGCGCATGTGCGGGTGGGCGATACCGAGCGCGCCGTCCACGGCCGGCTGGTCGCCGAGATGTTCGCCGCCGGCGCGCAGGCGCTGTCGTTCCCGCCGATCGTGGTGTCGGGCGCCCGCGCGGCCCTGCCGCATGCGTCCGCCGGCGACGATGCGATTCAGGCCGGCGACACGCTGCTGTTCGATTTCGGTGTTGCGGTCGACGGCTACGGCGCCGACATCACCCGCACCGTGTTCGTGGGCGAGCCGGTGGCGGAGGCGCGGGCGCTGTACGAGACGGTGCTGGCCGCCAATGAGGCTGGCCGCGCCGCGTCCCTGGCCGGCGCCACGGCGCACGCGGTCGATGACGCGGCGCAGCGTGTGCTGGAAGCCTCGCCGTTCGCCGCCCACATCCTGCACCGGACCGGCCACGGCCTCGGCCTGGACGTGCATGAGGCGCCGCAACTGATGCGCGGCAACCATGAGGTGCTGGAGGAAGGCACCGTCGTCACCATCGAACCCGGCCTGTATGTCCAGGGCGTGCGCGGCGTGCGGATCGAGGACGACGTGCTGGTGACGGCGGACGGGCCGCAGACCCTGACCAGCTTCCCGCGTGAGTTGATGGTCATAGGATAAGGGCCAGCCTGGTGCGCGAGCCGGAAACATATCGCTTCGCCGATGACGGGCGCTTTCCCAACTCGGTGCTGCCGCTGCTGGTCCACCGCGCCGCCCTGCCGCCCGATGCCGCCGCCATGGAACGGGCGTTCGCGGCGAACGGCTGGTCCGGTGCCTGGCGCAACGGCATCTTCACCTACCACCATTTCCACAGCAACGCGCACGAGGTGCTCGGCATCGCCGCCGGCGAGGTCACGGTCATGTTCGGTGGGCCGGGCGGGCAGGCGGTGGCGGTGCGGGCCGGCGACGTGGTGGTGATCCCGGCCGGCGTCGGGCACCGCAACGTCGGCCAGAGCGCCGATTTGCTGGTGGTCGGCGCTTATCCCGGCGGTGCGGCCTACGACACCCTGCGCGGCGATCCCGGCGAGCATGCCTCGGCCCTGCGTGCGATTGCCGCCGTGCCATTGCCGGAGCGCGACCCGGTTGGCGGGGCGGACACCGCAGCCTGGCACCTTATCGCTGCGCGAACGACGCGGAGGTAGCGGGGCCGCCGTGCACCATGTCGTGGAATGCGTCGGTGGCGCTGCGGATCACGTTGCTGCCGACATACACCACCACCGCCAACAGCATGATACGGACCAGGAACACGACCGGATCGCCTTGCAAGTCTCGA
>JAYTQW010000420.1:0-8489 GCA_043746535.1 Rhodospirillales bacterium | reverse complement strand
CGTCGGCGTCGAACTCGTGCAGGTTGCCGATCGGGTCCTCGTCATCCAGCGCCACCGGATCGGGGCGGATGTCGCGCACATCGACCAGCCCGAGCAGGCCGGCGAGGCGGTCGCGGTAGGCCAGCGTTTCCGGGAAGTGCTTGCCGGTCTCCAGGAAGATCACCGGCACGGCGGGGTCGATCTCGGCGGCCAAGGCCAGCAACACAGCCGATTCGGCGCCGAACGAGGACACCACCGCAACACGCCCGCGCATCGGGCCGGTCAGCGTCCGCGCCAGCAGCTCGATCCCGTCGGTGACGCCGGCATAGGCCGGGGCCAACTCGGCGGGGACGCTCAGACCTGAATATACGTCTATCATGTGTGCTTTATCCGATCAGCGGACTTGTCACGTATTTAATTGCATTGGCCGCACCCGCCTCGCAATAGCCCCCAGCCATATTTCACGTTCAGTTTGGCGGGTATGCGCTTGGCTGGTATGCAATGGGGTGTGGCATCCCCGCCGTGGCACTCGCCGCGCTTGCTTTCCCGGGGCGGAGACCCAAACATCCAGGCATGAGTGGATTCGCCGCACGGGTCCGTGCCGTGCTGGGGCCGACCAACACCGGCAAGACGCATCTCGCGATGGAGCGGATGCTCGCGCATTCGTCCGGCATCATCGGCTTCCCGCTGCGCCTGCTGGCGCGCGAGAACTACGACCGGATGGTGCTGCGCAAGGGCGTGCGGAACGTGGCGCTCATCACCGGCGAGGAGAAGATCGTCCCGCCGGACGCCCGCTGGTACTCCTGCACGGTCGAGGCGATGCCGCTGGATGTCCATGCGGAGTTCGTGGCGATCGACGAGATCCAGCTTTGCGCCGATCCCGACCGTGGCCACGTCTTCACCGAACGCCTGCTGCACGCGCGCGGCCTGGTGGAGACGATGTTCCTGGGCGCCGAGACCATCCGCCCGCTGCTGACCCGCCTGGTGCCGCAGGTGGTGGTGGAGACGCGGCCCCGGCTCAGCCAGTTGACCTATGCCGGGCCGCAGAAGCTGACCCGGCTGCCGCCGCGCACCGCCGTGGTGGCGTTCAGCGCCGGCGAGGTCTACGCCATCGCCGAGCTGATCCGCAGGCGGCGCGGCGGCTGCGCCGTGGTGATGGGCCGGCTGTCGCCGCGCACCCGCAACGCGCAGGTGGCGCTGTACCAGGAGAAGGAGGTCGATTTCCTGGTGGCGACCGACGCCATCGGCATGGGCCTCAACATGGACGTGGACCACGTCGCCTTCGCCCGCCTGTTCAAGTTCGACGGCCACCGCCCACGCCCGCTGAACGCGCCGGAGGTGGCGCAGATCGCCGGACGCGCCGGGCGCGGGATGCGCGACGGCACCTTCGGCACCACCGGCGAGTGCCCGCCGCTGGACGACGACCTCGCATATGCGGTCGAGAACCACCATTTCGAGCCGCTGACGCAGCTCGCATGGCGCAACAACCAGCTCGATTTCGGCCATATCGACCTGCTGCTCGGCGCGTTGCAGGCGCCCCCGCCGCGCCCCGGCCTGGTGCGCGGCCGCGACGCCACCGACCTGGAGACGCTGCTGGCGCTGGCGCGCGAGCCGGAGATGCGCGCGATGGCGACCGGGCGCGGCCGGGTGCGGCTGTTGTGGGAGGCGTGCCAGATCCCCGACTTCAAGAAGCTGGCCGACGACAGCCACACCCGCCTTTGCGCGCGGGTGTTCACCCATGTCGTGCGCGACGGCGGCCTGCCGACCGATTGGATCGCCGGGCAGATCGCCGCCCTGGCCCGCGCCGACGGCGACATCGACACGCTGATGCAGCGGCTGTCGGGGATGCGGGTATGGAGCTACATCGCCGCCCGCGCCGACTGGCTGCGCGATGCCGCGCACTGGCAGGCGCGGGCGCGCGAGGTCGAGGACCTGCTGTCCGACGCGCTGCACGAGCGGCTGACCACGCGCTTCGTCGACCGCCGCGCGGCATTGCTGCTGCGCCGGCTGGAGGCGGGCGACACGCGCGAGCTGTACAGCGCGGTGACGCTGCGCGGCGAGGTGGTGGTCGAGGGCCACCAGGTCGGCCACATCGAGGGGTTCGGCTTCGTGCCCGACCCCAGCGCGGTCGGCGACGAGCGGCGGATGGTGCAGCGCGCCGCCCGCCGCGCGCTGCACCAGGAGATGCCGTTGCGGGTGGAGCGGCTGGCCGTGGCGCCCGATGCCGAGTTCGCCTGGCTGCCGAGCCAGCGCCTCACCTGGTCCGGCGTGCCCATCGCCCGCCTGCGCCCCGGATCGGGCGTGCTGCGTCCGGTGGTCGAGGTGACGGACAGCGAGTACCTGGACGGTGTCGCGCGGGAGCGGGTGCGGCTGCGGTTGCAGGCCTATGTCGATGGCCAGACGCGCGACGCGCTGGCCCCGCTGTTCGAGGCCACCGCCACCGCCACCGCCATGCGCGATCCCGAACTGCGCGGGCGGCTGCACATGCTGGAGGACGGGCTGGGCGTGGTCGGCCCGATCGCGGATGACGGCATCTCCCCGGCCATCCGCGCCCGGCTGAAGGCGCTGGGCGTGCGCGCCGGACGCCACGCCATGTTCCTGCCGGCGCTGCTGAAGCCGCGCCCGGCGGCGCTGCGGGCGCGGCTGTGGGCGCTGCGGGCCGGGGTCGCCGTGCCGGAGCTGCCGCAGCCGGGACTGGTCTCGATGCCGCCGCCGGGCGACTGGCCACAGGGTTTCGCGGCGGCGATGGGCTGGCTGGCGGCGGGCCCGGTGCTGCTGCGGCTCGACGTGGCCGAGCGGGTCGCCGCCGAGTTGGCCTGGGCCAGCCGTGGCCGGCGCATCCCGGTGCCGGGCGACCTCGCCTCCAGGCTGTCGGTGCGCGCCGAATGGCTGCCGGCGGTGCTGCGCGGGCTGGGCCTGCTGCTGTATCCGGCGGCGGGCCTGGAACCCGAGCAGTTCGGGCCGCCGCCACCGGCGATGCTGGCGACGCCCCGCTCGCGGCCCGCGCCTGCGTCCGCCGCCAGGCCGGTCCCGGCACGCGGGCGCGAGGGACCGTTCGCGGCGCTGGCCGGGCTGCGGCTGGTGCCTTGAGCGGCGCCGAGGACCGCGACTGGCAGCGGCTCGACAAATGGCTCTGGCACGCCCGCTTCCTGCGCCACCGCGCCGACTGCGCCCGGATGGTGGCCGGGGGCGGCGTCCGCATCAACCGCCAGCCGACCGACAAGCCGCATGCGCGGCTGCGCTCGGGCGACGTGCTGACGATGCCGTGGCGCGACCGGGTGCGGGTGATCGAGGTGGTGGCGCTGGCGGGCAGGCGCGGACCGGCGGTGGAGGCCATGCTCCTGTACCGCGAGATCGCAGCTCCCTCCTAGGCTTGCGGCAGGGTCGCCGCGGCGGGGCTTGCGGCGGTCGGGAAAGCTGTCATATCGACCACTCACCGCGCTTGGATGGGAGTGGCTGATGACCTACGTCGTCATCGAGAGTTGCATTCGCTGCAAATACATGGATTGCGTCGAGGTGTGCCCGGTCGACTGCTTCTATGTCGGCGACAACATGCTGGTCATCCATCCGGACGAGTGCATCGACTGCGGCGTGTGCGAGCCGGAATGCCCGGCCGAGGCGATCGTGCCGGACAGCGACGACCGCGCCGCCGCCTGGGCCGAGCAGAACCGCACCTTCTCGACCCAATGGCCGAACATCACCCGCAAGGGCGAGGCCCCGGCCGACGCCGACGAGTGGAAGGGCGTGGCCGACAAGGCAAAGCTGTTCTCGCCGGAGCCGGGGGTCGCCTGACCGTCTGACCGCCTGACCCGGGCATGGCGGGCCTGCGCGGGCGCCCTGTCGTGGCCATGACAGGACGATGACTTTTCACGCGCGCTGTGTTAGCCTCCGTTGATGGATGGGTCACGCAGGGTTCCTGCGCCCTCTTTTCACTGACTCGCAACCAGCCATGCTGTGACGAACGCCGGGTTCCCCTGACCCTGCCGCTTCGCTTGCGGTGACCGGCTTTTGCGACAACGAGGTATGGCATGCAGAAATCCGCCGCTTCCGTGGCGCCGCCCGACGTGGCGCCCGATCTGACATCCGGCCTGACGCCCGACGTGGTGGCGGTGCTGCATACGGCTGCGCCGGACGCGGCTGTGGGCGACCCGCCGCTCGATGCCGACGCCGATGCAGCGGCAGCCGAGGCGATGGCGCTCGCCGACGCCGAGCTGGCCGAGTTGCCGGAAGACATCAACGCCGACACCGACGCCGACGCGGACCCCGATGCGGCGGTGGCCGTCGCCGCCGAGGCCGACGACGAGGAGGACGAGGTCGAGCGCCGGCCGATGGTGGCGCGCAGCGCGTCCGACCACCGGCAGTCGCACGGCCCGATGAACGGCCGCCCGATCCCGATCTCGCGCGCCAGCAACAAGGACGAGACCTTCGCCGAGGGCGACCACGTGGTCTATCCGACCCACGGCGTCGGCCGGGTCGAGAAGATCGCGGTGGAGGACATCGCCGGCCACCGGCTGGAGCTGATCCACATCACCTTCGAGGAAAACCGCATGACGCTGCGGGTGCCGGTCGCCAAGGCGCGCAGCGCCGGGCTGCGCAAGCTCGCCACCCGCAAGCTATTCGACGAGGCGCTGGCGCTGCTGCGCGGGCGGGCGCGGGTGAAGCGCACCATGTGGTCGCGGCGGGCGCAGGAATACGACGCCAAAATCAACTCGGGCGACCCGCTGGCAATCGCCGAGGTGGTGCGCGACCTGCACCGCAACGCCGGCCAGCCGGATCAGAGCTTCTCCGAGCGCCAGATCTACGAGGCGGCGCTGGACCGCCTCGGCGCCGAGATGGCGGCGCTGGATCAGACCGACAAGCCGACGGCGGTGACCAAGCTGACCAGCTACCTGAAGACCGTCGCCTGAGTCCTTCACCGGCAAGGCGCGCAACAGAAAGGCCCGGGGTCGCCCCCGGGCCTTTTTCGTATCCGCCGCCAGTAGCCGTGATCGGTGGCCGTAATCAGTTGCGGCGGTTGCCGGTCAGTTGCAGCAGCATCAGGAACAGGTTGAGGAAGTTCAGCAGCAGTTGCAGCGCGTCATACACGCTGCGCCGCGCCGCGACGTCGGACCCCTCGGCATAGGAGTGCTGCACATAGTCGGCCTTGATCCGCTGCGTGTCGTAGGCGGTGAGGCCGGTGAACACCAGCACGCCGATAATGCTGATGGCGAACTGCAACCCGGTGCTGTGGACGAACATGTTGACCACGCTGGCCAGGATGATGCCGAACAGCCCCATCATCAGGAAGCTGCCCATGCGCGACAGGTCGGTCTTGGTGGTGTAGCCCCACAGGCTCATGGACGCGAACGTGGCCGAGCTGATGAAGAACACCCGGGCGACGCTGCCGCCGGTGTAGGTCAGGAAGATGCTCGACAGGCTGGCGCCCATCGCCACGCAGAACGCCCAGTATAGCCCCTGCACCGCGCGGGTCGACAGCTTGTTGACGCCGAAGCTCAGCACCAGCACGAAGCCGAGCGGCGCGAACATGGCGATGGTGGCCAGCGCGCCGGGGTGGTGGTAGCCGGACACCGGATCGACCGGGTAGAACGCATCCAGCAGCGCCGGCACGTTGGCGATGGCGTAGGAGACGACGCCGGTCAGCAGCAGGCCGGACGCCATCCAGTTATAGACGCGCAGCATGTACGCGCGCAGGCCCGCATCGAGCGCGGCCGGTGTCGCGCCGTATCGGGCCGCGGCGGGCGCGCCGCGAAACTCGGGACTGAAAGCCATGGTTGCTCTTTCCTGTTCGGGCATCGTGCCCGCTGGCGTTAATCTTGGGTGGACCCTGGCGCGAGGCAAGCTAATTCGCTGTAATCTCACTCGTTGCGCAACAGCGGCGCCGCCTTGGCCCGCAGCGCCGCCTCGGTGCCGGCGAAACCGCACACAAGCATGATCGTGACACAGCCCAGCACCGTCAAGGCCAGCGTTCCCGGCAGGAACGACCACTCCGCGCTGTGCATGACGAAGCGCACCACGGCGAAGCTGGCGGCGGTGCCGACGATGGCCGCCAGGATGCCGGCGCAACCGCCCAGCACGCCGAACTCGACCAGCCAGGCGGCGCGGATCTGCGCGCGGGTGGCGCCGAGCGTCTTCAGGATCACCGCCTCCTGCGTGCGCCGGCGCTGGCCGCTGGCGACCGCGCCCGCCAGCACCAGGGCGCCCGCCACCAGCGTCAGGCTGCCGGTGGCGGCCAGTGCCGTGGCGATCTGGCCGAGCAGTCGCGCCACCACCGCCAGCACGTCGGCGACGCGGATGCCGGACACGTTCGGCAGCGCGTCGGTGACCGCGCGCAGCACCCCGGCCTGGTCGGCCGCCGCCACGCGCACGGTGGCGATATGCGTCTGCGGCGCGTGCGACAGCAGGCCGGGGCTGGCGACCAGGGTGAAGTTGAGGCCGAGCGTGCGCCAGGCGATGTCGCGCAGGCTGGCCACCTTGAGGTCGATGTCGCGGCCCAGCACGTTGACCCGCAGCGTGTCGCCGACATGCACGCCCCAGCCGGCGGCGAGGTTGGCGTCGAACGACACCAGCGGCGGCCCGGCATAGTCCGCCGGCCACCACTGGCCCGCCACCAGCCTTGTGTTGGCCGGCATCGCCCCGGCATAGGTCAGGCCACGGTCCCCGCGCAGCGCCCAGTTGGTGCCGGGGGTGGCGTGGACCTGCGCCACCGGCACGCCCGCCACCGCCACGAAGCGCGCGCGCAGGCTTGGCACCTCGCTGGTCGCCCCCACGCCCGGCTGCGCCGCCAGCACGCTGCGGAAGCGGTCGAGCTGGTCGGACTGGATGTCGATGAAGAAGAAGCTGGGCGCGTTGGCCGGCAGTTGCCGGGTGATCTGGCCGCGCACGTTGCTCTCAATCAGCGCCACCGCCGCCAGCGTGGACAGGCCCAGCCCAACCGAGACCAGCATCAGCGCGGTGGTGGCGCCCGGCCGGTACAGGTTGGCGAGGCCGAGCCGCAGCCAGGGCCGCCGCCCGGCCGGGATCGCCGCCGCCAGCCGCACCAGGCCCACGGCGCCGAGCCGGAACAGGCCCAGCGTGGCGAGTGCGGCGGCGCAGAAGCCGAGCGCGAAGCCGTGCTCGCCGGAACTGGCGACAGTCAACGCCACCAGCGCCGCCACCAGCGCCAGGTTGGCGGCCAGCAGCGCGCGGCTGGTGGGCACCGCCACCGGCTGCAAGGCATCGCGGAACAGCGCCGCTCCGGGGATCCGCATGGCGCGGCCGAGCGGGGCCAGCGCGAACGTCGCCGCGACCAACGCCCCGTACAGCGCGGCGAGGCCGAGCGTGCGCGGGAAGAAGCCGATGCGCGCCTCGACCGGCAGCAGGCCATGGAACACGCCCAGCGCCGCCGCCGGCAACGCCACGCCGAGCAGCAGGCCGATGGCGATGCCCAGCGCCGCCAGCGCCATCACCTGGATCAGGCAGACGGCAAACACCAGCGGCGCCGAGGCGCCCAGGCAGCGCAGGATGGCGATGGTCCGCGCCCGCGCCTCCAGCCAGGCGCGCACGCCGTTGGCGACGCCGATGCCCCCGACCAGCAACGAGGTCAGTCCGACCAGGGTCAGGAACAGGCTGGTCTGGTCGATGAACTGCACCACGCCCGGCGCCGCCGCGCGGGTGTCGCGGATGCGCCAGCCGGTGTCGGGAAAGGCTTTCTGCAACGCGGCGATGGTGGCCGGCACGTCGGAGCCGGGGGCGAGCAGGGCGCGCAGGTGGTATTCGACGATGCTGCCCGGCTGCACCAGTTGCGTCGCCGGCAGCGCCGCCGTGGAGATCAGCACGCGCGGGCCGAAGATCGACGTGTCGGCCACCCGGTCCGGCTCGCCGGTCAGCACGCCGCTGACCGGCAGCGACGCTTCGCCAAGCCGCACCACGTCGCCCGGCCTCACGTGCAGCCGGTCCAGCGCCAGTTGCTCGATCAACGCGCCACCCGCAAGCAGGCTTTGCACCGGGGCATCGGGCAGCGTGGTCGCGTGCCCGACCAGCGGCCACGCCGCATCGACCGCCTTCAGCTCGACCAGCAGCCGCGCTCCCGACGCCGCCACCAGCATGGCGCGCATGGTCACGGCGTCGGAGGTGCGCGCGTGGCGCGCGGCGAACCAGTCGCGCAGCGCCGGCGGCAGCGGCTGCGAGCCGCCCTGCACCTCGATGTCGCCGCCCAGGATGCGCTGGCCGTCGGCGGCGAGGCCGCGCTCCACCCCCTCGCGCAACGTGCCGACGGCGGTGATCGCGGCCACGCCCAGCGCCAGGCAGGCCAGCACGATGCGCAGGCCGCGCAGGCCGCCGCGCAGTTCGCGGCGCGCGAGGCGCAGCGGCAGCCATAGACTCACGCCCCAACCCCGCCGACCGTCTCGGGCATCGTCTCGCTCATCTGGCCATCCGCCATCGTCACGATGCGCCCGCAGCGCGCGGCCAGGGCGGGATCGTGGGTTATCAGCAGCAGCGTGGTGCCGCTCTCGGCGCGCATGGCGAACAGC
>JAYTQW010000419.1:0-2688 GCA_043746535.1 Rhodospirillales bacterium | reverse complement strand
GCCGAAATCCGTTGTGCTATGCGCCAGGTAGGGTTTGCCGTGCTCGCTGGCGCCCTGGTGCATATGCAACAGGCTACCGTCGCTGGCGAAGTAGTCGAGTTGCAGGTAGCCGCCAAACTCCGGCATCGTCACCGCCGGGATCAGGAACTCGTCGCGGCGGAGACGGGTGGCGCCACCCTTGAGGCCGAGCCCCAGGTCCGGCCCGCTGGCCCCGAACCGGCGCGTCGCCGGCCGCAGGATGTCCAGCAACGGGCAATACGGGCCGTTGAAGGTCGCCACTCGGTAGTCGGGCCGCGCCGACGGATCGGCCTGTTCGACCGAGCGGCGCAGCTCCGCCTCCGCCGCGCGTGGCGCCACGCCGTCGATCACCAGGCGGCCAGCCTCGTCGACATCGCCACCCAACAGGCTGCAACCGATTGGGCTGATCGCGGCAGCTATCGCCGCGCGCAGGCTGGCCGGGGTCCGGGCCACGGCAAGCCGGGTCGGCGGTGCTGCGGCAACGCGCGGGGCAGGAGGCGATGGGGCGTCCGGCACCGCCATCGTGGCTACCGGAGCGGCAACCACCGCAACAGCGGCGGGCAAGGCGGATGGCGGCACTGCGGCGACCGTGACCGGCGGTTGCGTGGTGGGCGGCTGGTTGACTGGGGGCGGCGGCGGTGGCGGCGGTGTGACTGTGGCGCCGGCAGTCACCGCCTGGGTGCTGGCGGCGCTGATGGCAAGCGGCGCGGTCAGCCGCGCGGGCGTCACCGCCTCGGCCGGGGCGCTGCCGCCACGCAATGCCATGTAGCCGCCGCCGGCCACCACCAGCAGCGCCGCGGCTACGGCCCCCGCCAGCAACGGCAGTCGGCTGCCGGATTTCACCACCGATACGGCCACCGGCACCCCCGCCGCCTCGGGCCGTCGCGGTGGGATGGTGCCGCCAGCGGTGCGCGGCGCCGCCATCATGGTCGCATCGCTGTCGCTACCCACCGAGATCGACTCCAGCGGCGCGCCGCCGGCAGTCAGGCCGTGCAGCAACGCGGCCGAGAAGGCGTCGGCGTCGGCGTAACGCTGCTCCGGCCGTTTCGCCATCGCCGTCGCCACCACCACGTCCAGTCCGGCGGGT
This sequence comes from Rhodospirillales bacterium, assembly GCA_043746535.1. Lineage (GTDB taxonomy): Bacteria > Pseudomonadota > Alphaproteobacteria > Acetobacterales > Acetobacteraceae > CAVRQM01. Next base: position 1,583 of record JAYTQW010000419.1, on the reverse strand, counting down.
GCCGTGACCGACAGCTCGGACGGGCGCGGTGGCTGCGTGTTCAGCGCCTTGTGCATGATCGCGGTCATGCTGCCCTCGAACGGGCGCTCGCCGGTCAGCATCTGGTACAGCATCACGCCGGCGGAGTAGATGTCGGTGCGCTGGTCGACGGTCTGGCCCATGAACTGCTCGGGCGACATGTAGGCGGGCGTGCCCATGATGGTGCCCGCCTGCGTCATGCTGCTGCTCTCGATGCGGGCGATGCCGAAATCGGCGATCTTCACCACGCCGGCCTTGGTCAGCATGATGTTGGCCGGCTTGATGTCGCGATGCACCACGCCGCGCTGGTGGCTGAATTGCAGCCCGGCCAGCAGTTCCTGCATGATGCGCACCGTCTCCGCCGGCGGGAACCGCTCCTGGCGCTCCAGCAGCGGCTTCAGCGAGGTGCCGTCGACGAACTCCATGACGATGAAGGCGATCTTGTCGGTCTCGCCGTAATCGAACACGCCGACGATGTTGGGGTGGCTCAGCCGGCCCGCCGCCTGTGCCTCGCGCTTGAAGCGGGCCAGCTCGTCCTGCGCCTCGGCGTCGTCGGGATCGGGCAGCGGAATGGTCTTGATCGCCACCCGGCGGTCGATGATCGGGTCGCGGCCGTCATACACCACGCCCATGGCGCCCTTGCCCAGCGTGCCGAGGATTTCATACTTGCCCAGCCGTCCGTCCTGCATAGCGTCCGTCCCGTGCGAATACGGAACTTATAGGCCGGCTGGCGATCCTGGCGGAGTATTATTTGCCACCGCCCGCCGGCCGCCGCCACCCTCGCCGATCAGCGCGAACGGCGCCCAGTAGAACGGGTGCGCCACCCCGGCGGCAAAGTTCTTGCCGGCGCCGTCGAGCAGTTCCAGTTGCGCCGCCCGCAACGATCCGGCCATGCCGCCATCGTGGCCGGCGCGCAGCTTCTGCAACATGACCGCGACCAGGAACGCGGCGGTGCGGTCGTCCACCGACCAGTGCGTCACCACCAGCGAACGCGCGCCGGCATAGAAGAACGAGCGTGCCAGGCCGGACAGGCTCTGCCCCGCGCCGCCGCCGGATGGCCCGCCGGAGTTGCAGGCCGACAGGATCACCGCGTCGGCGTCCAGGTCCATGTCGGTCACCGCCGAGGCGGTCAGCAATGCGCCGCTGGCATCGGCCGCACCCTGCGGCGCCGAGGTGACGATGGCCGGCTCGTTCTGGCAGGCGAGATCGGTCGGCAGCAGCGCGTGGGTGGCGAAGTGCAGGATGCGGTAGTTCTTCAGGTGACGGCCCAGCACCGCCGGCGCGGTGAAGGCGGCGCCAAGTAACTCGTCGCTTGCGGACGCGCCTAGCACCAGTTGCGCCGCCGCCAGTTCCTTCTGCGCGAACGGCAGCGGCGGCAGGCCCGCGAACAACTGGGCGCTCTCGCGGCAGGTGGCGCCGGGGAAGCTGCGCTGCGCCTGCGCCTGCGTGACAGGCTGGAAGTCGCCGAAGCCGAACCAGGGCTTGGTGGCGCGCGACCCGCCTGCGATCTTGCGCAGCGAGACGAAGTTGGCGGCGGCGGGGACGTGCGCGATGGTCGCCTGCCG
>JAYTQW010000418.1:0-4938 GCA_043746535.1 Rhodospirillales bacterium | reverse complement strand
GAGGGCGCCCGCCTGCGCGGTGCCCAGGCTGGCGACCTGCGCCGTGGTCAAAGCCGACGCCTGCGCGGTGGTCAGGGCGGCGGCCTGCGCCGTGGTCAGCCCGCGCAGGGCTGAGGTGGCGATGGCGGCGATCTCGGCGGTGGTGAGCACCGCCATGTCCGCGGCGCCGAAGGCGGGGACCTGCGCCGACGTGAAGGCGGCCATCTGCGCGGTGGTGAGGCTGGCGATGGCTGCGGTGGTCAGGGCGGCGACTTGGGCCGTGGTGAGGCTGGCGATTTGTGCCGTGGTCAGGTTCGTGCCGGACATGCAGCGTCATCCTTGGTGGAGGTTGGAATGGCGCCTTTCTGGAACCCAGGCCAGTGTAGTTGGACCAAATGAAAGAGCGGTAAACGGGTGGGACGCGCCGGCGAATATCCTGCCGAGCCGGTCAGGCTTGTTTCAATCGGGCCTGTTTCAATCGGGTCTGTTTCAATCGGGCCTGTTTCAATCAGGCCGGTTCCAGCTCGCGCGCGGCCGGCCTGCCGACCGACGCTCCGAACAGGCCCTTGATGCGGGCGTGCAGCGTGGCGAGGGCCGCCAGCTCGGCGGTTTCGGAAAACCGCTCCGCCAGTGCCCGGCTGCTGGCGTGCAGCGACGCCAGGTTCATGGCGCCGCTGTCCAACTGACGCGCCGCGCGCGCGACCGCGGTGCTGAAACCGGCGATGTCGCCCGGCTGGATCTCCTGAAACTGCGGCTTGTGCCAGTATTCGCGGGCGCCCTCGCCGGTGTAGCCGATCACCATGTTGCCGGCGACGGCCGCCTCCAGCGGCGGCAGCGGCAGCCCCTCGAAGGAGGAGAACGACATGAAGATCGACGATGAGAACAGCATCCTCACGCAGTCGGCCTCCGACGCCTGATGGATCGGCAGCAACTGCCAGCCGGGCGGCAGGTGCGCGTGCAGGGCGAACGCCACGCGGGAGGCATGGTCGGCCAGTTTGCGCGGCATGTAGCCGATGCGTCTGCCCCGGCTGTCCGCATCGGTCGCCCTGTGGAATTGCGGCCCGATCGAGTAGCGGACCGGCACCATGCGGTCGGGCCCGATGCCGGGATAGTTGATCCGCACCATCCGCGAACTGTCGGCCGAGATGGACAGGATCAGCGCCGCGCCCTGGTATGCCGCCTCCACGTCGGCGCGGGTGTGCGCGGGCAGCACGGCATGGGTCAGGTAGCCGTTCTGCACGAAGATGGCGTAGCGTATGCCGGCCTCGCGGCATTGCCGCCCGAATGGCAACGCCCATAGCTCCGGCACGATGACGAAGTCATGCGCGGGGTCCAGTTGCGGGCCGTCGGTGAAGCGCGCGTCGTGGGCGAACCAGCTACAGCGGAAACCCTGGTCGAACGGGTGCATCACGAAGGCGTTCACGCCGAGCCGGTTGAGCAGCTCGCAATGGCGGTAGATCACCTTGATGCCGCCGGTGGGCGTGTCGTCGGCCGGGCAAAGAAAGACGATCCTGCGCATGCCTGCGTCCTTTCCGTTTTAGTGGTTGGGCGGCAGCAGATCGAGCAGTCGCAGCGTGTGCACGTCCTCGTCGTGGTGCGACTGGCCGAAGGCGCCGCCCAGTGCGGCCTCGCGCGACAGCAGTTTGTAGAACTCGGCGATGACTGCGGCGATCGTCGCATCGTCCAATGCCATCACCGCTGGTAAAGGTGTGTGGCGGACGATGCCGGCCACAACCGCGAACGCCGCGTGCTGGGCCGCGACCAGCCGCAACTCCGCCTCGCTGCGGCGGTCGGCGTCCAGCACCGGCAGCATGGCGTCGCCGATGCGGCGCATCCCGACCACCGAGCCATGGTCGGCGTAGTTGGCCATTTCCAGGCGGACGTGATCCAGTCCCGCCTGTGCCGGCGCCACCGCCGCATGCAGGTGGCAGGTGTCCGGCGTGGCGGCGTGGCGCTCATACAACGGCACCGCCGCCAGGCGATGCACGAAGAAGCAGTGCCGGTCGCGCAAGGCCAGCGAGCGCAGCAGCAGCGAGGCCGACCAGCCGCTGCCGCACAGGTCGACCAGCAGCGCGTCGTGCCCCAGCCGATCCGCCGCATAGGCGCAATAGGCCGGCGAGGCATCGACGCGCGCCTTGCGGCTGGTGTAGAAATATTCCGTGGCCAGTGGCTCGCCGCCGAGATTGCCGGCCATGGCGCGGAACAGCGTCAGCCAGAGATTGCAGTCCCGGCTTGCGAACAGCAGCGCGCTGGAGCCGAGCCGGCTTGCCAGCCGGTGCAGCAGCACCGAGGCCAGCAGCAGGATCGGCGCGTTGAGCTGGATCTGGATCAGTTGCAGGTGCCGCGCCAGCGGATCGGGCGTCCAGGTGCACAGCCGTGCCTCCCGCAGCACGCGCGCCAGGTCGCCGAGGCCGACACCCAGCAGCCAGTCCTCGACCCCGCTCGGCGCGCTGACCGCCGTGTGTTCGGCGGCGATCCCGAACCGCGCCGGCATCGCCACGTCGGAATGCGGGTTGTCGCCCAGATGGCGCCCGATGGTGAGCTGCTCGCGCAGCCGGGGCCAGATCGCGCCGGAGCTTTTCCCGCGCGGCGTCACCAGCAACCCGACCTGCCGATCCAGCCCGGCGCGGTCGAGCAGCGCGCGGATCGCCGCCGCGTCCAGGTACATGTCGGACACCAGCAGGTCGCCGTCGCGCACCCGTTGCAGGTTTTCCGCAATCGGCACCACTTCGGCCAGTTCGGTGGCGACCTCGGCCTCACGCCACGCATCGGCGACCGGCTGCGGCACCGCCGCCAGTTGCGCCACTCCCCGGTAGATGTCAGCGAGGCTGTAGTCGCCGCCCAGCGCCGCCTCCGCCGCCCGCCGCAGCCGCGCGAAGCCCGGCCACGCCAGTTCGCGCTCCATGCGCGCGAACACGCCATCGGGGGCGATGCAGCGGCGGGCGATCAGGGTGTCGAACACGTCGAAGCTGTCGACCGGCGAGGGGGGTGCCGCAGGCAGGCCGGCAACGGCGATCTGGTTCATGGCAGGCAGGTTGCGGCGCCAAGGTGACTGGCTGGTTAAGGCCCGCTCCCTTGGCGACCCGTTCGGGCGGCCTTATGTCGGGACCAACCAGCGAAGGGGCTACGCATGTTCATCGCGATGAATCGGTTCAAGGTGGCGCCGGGGGCCGAGGCGGAGTTCGAGGCGGTCTGGACCGGGCGCGACAGCCAGTTGCGCGACGTGCCCGGCTTCGAGGTGTTCCAATTGCTGCGCGGCCCGCGGCGCGACGACCATGTGCTGTACTCCTCGCACACGGTCTGGCGCAGCCACGCCGATTTCGAGGCCTGGACCAAGTTGGAGGCGTTCCGCATTGCCCACAGCCGCACCGGCGGCACCCGGCCGCTCTATCTCGGGCATCCCGAGTTCGAGGGCTTCGAGGTGATCCAGCGGATCGACCCGAAGGACTAGGCGACTGTGTTATTTGCAATCACAACGGTGTCGATGGCAGCCAACCGGCTTGGTTCTTCAAGCGGTGACTCGGGAGTAGGCAGTGACGGTGCCTGATGCGGTCGGGTTGATGGGCGTCGCACTACTATGTCGGAGCCTATGCTGGATTGCAAACCGGCAAACTGGAGTTAGCAGGCGTAAAGTACACCATTCTGAACGCCATCGGCGGACTGGCCGTGATTTTCTCACTGGTCTGGAGCTTCAACCTTGCCTCGTTCGTCAAACAGGTTCGTGGCTGGTATTCACCCTGGTTGGCTATCTGCGGTCTCCGCGAATTTTAGCCGAAGCACTTGGAGCAACTTTTATCCTAGCCCTGAGTGCGTGTTTGCCAAGCCATAATCGCCCGGTGTGACGCTACAGGTCACCCGAAACCAAATATTTAGCCGCTCCAGCGGAGAGAAAAAATCAATGTGGATACGATGAAATTTCATATCCATATTGATAAAGATCGGTTATGTAGACCTATATGTGCCAGTCATACAGTGAATCCATACTTAAGCGAGTTAAGTCAACTTTTGTGGTCGAAAGCCTAGTTTTACCTAGTTGCGATCATGCATAAGACAAGTTTTTTGTCAAAACTTACGTTCCAAAGAAAAAATACAAGAATTAGAACAGCCCTGGCCATTGCAATACTAACAGTAATTGTTTCAGAAATATCTAGAAGATTGCTCCCTATACAAAGTAGGTACTATATCTTATATATAATATGTGTGTTTGTAGTGTTACATAACCTGATACTTAGAAGATTTAACAAAGAAAATTAAAGGTTTTTGTACTTAACCGAAAATTGTGCTTTTAAGGATAGATTGAGTGATTGAGTTTGGCGGGAAGCATATCCTGCCTCTGAAGTTTCCTGTTTACCTCACTGGGATGAAGCGCAAGATTCCGGCAACTCTTGATCCGCTCGCGGTGTCCGCTGGATGGTTCACGCCGTCATTCACCACGACCTCGGAGAAGTCGAACGGACTCACCCCTTCAAGGCAGGCTGCGTTGATCCCGAACTGATGAGGGTTCGAGCGTCGCTGATGGTGCGTATAGATGCCGCACACCGAGCAGAACCAATGCTTCGCCGTCCTGGTGTTGAACTGGTATAGGCTGAGCCGATCCTTTCCCGAGAGGATGCATAGTCCTTCCAGGCTCGCCGAGACCGCAACCGCGCCGCGCATTCGGCAGTAGGAGCATGTGCAGCGCCGCGCTGTGTTCAGCCCGTCGGTCAACTGAACCTGCAAACGAACGGCCCCACAGTGGCAGGCAGCGTTGGTCCATGGAGCATTGTGATGCATCGGCCACCTTCGGTTCGTCGGTCGCCTCGACGACGCAATCAGCCCAGCGTCACGCCCGGCGCATCCGCCTCCGGCAGCCGCTCCACGTCGTCCTCGCCCAGGTAGCTGCCGGACTGCACCTCGATCAGCGTCAGTTCGATGCGGCCGGGGTTGTCCAGGCGGTGGGTGCAGCCGAGCGGCAGGTAG
>JAYTQW010000417.1:0-4694 GCA_043746535.1 Rhodospirillales bacterium | reverse complement strand
GCGAGCCGCGCCTTCAAGGCTGCCCCGCCGCCGTCAGCCAAGCCCTGCCGTCAACCAAGCCATTGCGGGTTGTGGACCGTGCCGTCGAACATGTTCGATATCTTGTAGCGCTCGGTGGCGCCGTCGCTCGCTACCAGCGCGCTGCGCAGCAGGATCGCCGCGCGCTGCTCGGGCGTGGGCGGCTGGAAGGTTTTCACCGCGTCCAGCGCCTGCCGAAGGATCGGCATGCTATCGATGCCGGTGACCTGCACACTGATCGGCAAGCCCATCGGGTATTGCAGCATCTCGGTCGGAGTCATCACGTTGCTCTTCAGGATGAAATTGTCGCCGAACGCCTTCATGCCCAGTACGCCGGTGCCGCGCGCCACCGCAACCGGCAACACCCCTTGCTCGAAGCTGTCGAAATGCGCGTCCATGACATTCAGCGGCATCTGCACGCTGTCGAAGTGGAACTGGTGGCGGTCGGCGACATCGAACATGTGCTTATGGATGGCCGGGCTTTTGTGCCCGGTGAAGCCGATGTAGCGCAGCTTGCCCTGTTCGCGCGCGCGCAGCACCGCTTCCAGCGCGCCGCCATCGGCGAACACCCGCTCCGGGTCGTCCATGCGGATGATCTCGTGGAACTGCAACAGGTCGAGATGGTCGGTGCGCAGCCGTTGCAGCGACTTGTCGAGTTGCTGCATGGCCGCCTTGGCGGTGCGGCCATCGATCTTGGTCATCAGAAACACGCGGTCGCGGTAGCCGCCCTGCGACAGCGCATGGCCGAGCCGAACTTCGCTCTCGCCACCGTTGTAGTCCCAGCAGTTGTCGCAAAACCGAATGCCAGCATCGACGGCGGCGTGGACGATTTGCGTGGCTTCGGCGGCGGTGGGGCCACCCGGCTTGGCCAGGTGAAAGCCGCCGAGGCCGACCAGCGAGACCCGCTCGCCGGTCCGGCCGAGGGTGCGGTACTGCATTTCGGGATGGTCGGCCATCTTTGCCGTGACTAGGCCTGCGGGCGCCGCCGGTTGCGCCGAGGCGGCCTGGCCAATGCCGGCCGCCGCCACGCCGAGTGCGGTGGCCTTGATGAACTCGCGACGTTCCATGGTGGTCTCCCTTATCGCATTGTGCTCAGCACGCGCATCGCCACGCAGGCGGCGCCATAGCCGTTGTCGATGTTGACGGTGGCGACGCCGGGCGCACAGCTTGCCAGGATGGCGTTCAACGCCGCCTGCCCACCCGCCGCGACGCCATAACCCACCGAGGTCGGCACCGCGACGATCACGCCGGGCACCAGGCCGCCCAGCACGCTGGGCAACGCGGCATCCATGCCGGCGGCGACGATCAGCACCGGCATGTCGCGCAACTCGTCCAGCCGGCGCAGCAGCCGCCACAGCCCGGCCACGCCGACATCGGCGATCAGGCGGCAGTCGTGCCCGCTGAACCGCAGCGTGCGCGCCGCCTCCCGTGCCACCGCCACGTCGGAGGTGCCGGCAGTGACCACGGCCACCCGCAACGGCGTGGTGATCGGCGCGGGCGCACCGGAGAACGCGGTTTGCGAGACCGGATCGTAGTCGAGGCCGTCACGCTGGGCGGCCGGCAACTCGGCGAAACGCTCGGACGCCAGCCGGGTGAGCAGCATCGGCGCCTGCGTGTGGCCGAGGATGGCACTGATCTGCGCCACCGACTTGCCGGCACAGAACACCGCCTCGCCAAAGCCGAGCCGGTCGGCGCGACGCTCGTCGAGCACGAACTCCGGGTCGTTCATGCCGCATCCCTCAGGAAGGCGCTGCCGGTCCGGTATGGGGCAAAGGCGACAGGCAGGTCGACACCCGCCGCACGGCCCATCGCCGCGAGCTCGCCGGTCAGCGTGGCGAGGGTCGTCGCATCAAGCCCAGCCAACGTCGCCGCATCCAGCTCCATCACCATGGCCCCGGCGCGGATGCGGCAGCGCACGGTGCGCGGCGACACCGCGGCGGCCAAGAACTTCTCCACCTCGTGCACCAGGGCCAGCACCCGAGGCTCGATGCGCAGGCCGGTCTCGATGCGGCTCGACAGGCATGGGGCGGACGGTAACTCGGCCAATGCGCCCAGCCCAAGTTCGGCGGCCAGGGCGCGCACGGTGGCCTTGTCGATGCCGGCCTCGACAAACGGGTGCCGTACGCCGTGATCCTGTGCCGCAATCAGGCCGGGCCGGTAATCGCCGAGGTCGTCGAGGTTGGTGCCGGACAGGATGGCGTGGCGTGTTCGGGCCGCCACCGCGCCATACAGGTTCGTCTTGCAGAAGAAGCAGCGGTTGACCGGGTTGGCGCGATACTGTGGGTCGGCGAACTCGCCAGCGTCGAACACGTCGAGCGTCCAACCCTCATGCGCCGCCAGATCGCGCGTGCGCCGCGTCGCCTCCCCCGGTACCGCCGGTGAGATGGCATGGTGCATGGTGGCGCGGTTGCCCAGGAGCCGGTGCGCCGCTGTCGCCAGTGTCAGGCTGTCGATGCCGCCGCTGACGGCGACAGCCACGCGGTCATGCCCGGCCAGTACGCCGCGCAGGCGTTCAAGGGCGATGGTCATAAGGTCTGTGTCTCCGCCAGCCGCTCCGCCTCTCGCCGCAACCGGGTGCGCGCGGCATGGGCGGACAGCGGCAGCAGGTGATCGGCCTCCGCCTTGCCGGTGACGCCGCCCGGCCGCTCGACCAGCTTGACCCGGACCGCACGGCCATCGACCGCGACCTCGGCAAAGCGGCGCGGCAGGGCGCGGCCTTGCACCAGATGCGTGCGCAGGCCGATGGTGGTGGTCTCGCGAAAACACGCCTCGACCACCGCATCGAGCGTGTTCGGCCGGGTCAGCACCTGCACATGCACGGCAAAACGGCCTTTCTTGCCGAGCGCCGCCATCTGCACCACGTCATGCACGCCCTCGGTGACACGCAGCGCATCCAGCCCGGCGGCAAGTTCCTCGCCCGATTGGTCGTCCACCTCGAAGCAGATCACCGCCAGTTCGCGATGCGTTTCGCTCGTTGCCGTATTTTCGCTCGGTGCCGTGTCCAGCACCAGCACGCGCAGGCAATTGCTGATGCCGGGCAGCCGCCGTGTGCCGAAACCGAAACCGGACTGCCGCAGCGTGCCGGGCGGCCGGCGGCCCGTGTGACAGGCAAGGTGGCGCAGGATCGCGGCTCCCGTCGGCGTCACCCGCTCTCCGGCCACGCCGTCGTCATGGGTGGCGAAACCCTCCAGCAGCAATGCCGTGGCGGGTGCCGGAACCGGCATCGGGCCATGCGCCGTACGCACCTGGCCCGATCCCAGCGGCAGCGGCGAGACGCTCCATGATGCCGGCTCCATTGCCGCGATCAGCCACGCGGCGGCGACGATATCGGCGATCGAGTCGGCGGCGCCGACCTCGTGGAACACCACGTCATCCGGGTCGACGCCATGCACCCTCGCCTCGGCTTCGGCCAGCACGGTGAAGATGCCGATGGCATGACGGCATGCCTGCGCCGGCAGATCGCTGGCTTCGAGGCGCGCGCGGATGTCCTCCCAATGGGTGTGATCGTGATGATACGGCGCGTCGTCCGGCGCGCCCGCGTCCACCACGAAACGCGAGCCGGTCAGCGTGCCGTCGCCATGCGTCAGCAACCGGCAACCGACGCCGGCCAAGTTCCGCGCCGCCGCCATCGCCGCCTCGCGATGCTCAGGGAAGGCGTCGAGCATCGCCGCCACGAACATATCCCCGGCCACCCCGCCCAGCGGATCGAGATGGATATGGCGCGTTGGCTGGGACGCGGGTTCTGTCATGCGGCGCATTCAACGTGCCGCGCGGCGAGGGTTTCCCTATGAGGCGGACGCTTGGGCTAGGATGCGCCAACCAGCAACGGGGTGCATGATGGGCGACACGCGCGACGACCGGCCGGGCTTGCCCCGCACGCCGTCGATGCGGCTGGACGGTCGCCATGCGCTGGTGACCGGTGGCGGGCGCGGCATCGGACTCGCGGCAGGTGCCGCACTGGCGCAGGCGGGCGCCATCGTCACCCTGATGGCTCGCAGCCGCGACGAGGTCGAGGCGGCGGCGGAGGCGATCCGTGACGAGGGCGGACAGGCCCGCGCGCTGGCGCTCGATGTGCTCGACCTGGACGCGATGACAGCGGCGCTGGACGCGGCCGAGCCATTCTCGGTGCTGGTGAACAATGCCGGCACCAACCGCCCGGCAGCCTTCCTGGATGTCGGCGTGGCGGATTTCGACGCCATCATGGCCCTGAACCTGCGCGCCGCGTTCTTCGTGGCGCAGGCGGCGGCACGGCGCATGGTCGCGGCCGGCCTGCCCGGCTCCATCATTCAAATGTCGTCGCAGATGGCGCATGTCGGCGGGGCCCGGCGCAGCGTCTATTGCGCCAGCAAAGCCGCCATCGAAGGCTTGACCAAGGCAATGGCGATCGAGCTGGCGCCGCACGGCATCCGCGTCAACACCATCTGCCCGACCTTCATCGACACGCCGCTGACCCGTCCCTATTTCAGCGATCCGGCCTTCCGTGCCGATGTGCTGACCCGCATCAAGCTGGGCCGGTTGGGCACGGTCGAGGACCTGATGGGCGCCATCACCTTCCTCGCGTCGGACGCCTCCGCGCTGATGACCGGAAGCTCGGTGCTGGTGGATGGTGGCTGGACGGCAGACTGAGCGTGGTGGCCGAAGGCAAGGCCATGAGCTTTGCCTCTGGACCCCAGCAA
>JAYTQW010000416.1:0-5999 GCA_043746535.1 Rhodospirillales bacterium | reverse complement strand
CGATCAAGATGCTGCTGGCGGAGAAGAAGTTCACCGACTTCAAGCAGGTGCCGCTCAACGTGCTGGAGGGCGAGCCGAAGCAGCCCGAGCACCTGGCGCGGCATCCGTTCGGCAAGGTTCCGGTGCTCGACCATGACGGCATGCGCATCCTGGAGACCTCGGCCATTGCCCGCTACCTGAACGACGTGCTGCCGGGCCGCTCGCTGATCCCGGCCACGCCGAAGGACCGCGCCCGCATGGACATGGTGATCGGGCTGATCGACTCGTACGGCTACGGCGCGCTAGTCGGCGGGGTCGCCGCCTATCACCTGTTCCCCGATTTCGTCGGCGGCAAGAACGAGGCGATGCGCGACAGCGGCGTCGAGAACGGGAATACCGTGATCCGGCTGGCGATGGAGACCAAGGGCGCCTCGCCGTTCATTGCCGGCGAGCTGAGCCTGGCCGACCTGTACCTGGCGCCGATCGCCTTCTACATCTCGTTGACCCCGGACGCCGAGCGTGTGTTCGCCGCCGACGGCTTCGCGGACTGGTGGCAGGCGATCCAGGCGCTGCCGAGCTTCCAGGCGACGCCGCCCAGTTGACGCGGGCCGGTTGATGCAAGCGGGCATCGGCCTCGCCGCGGGCGGTGCCGCCGCTACTGTATTCCCGCCTGTTGGTGTACGTTGGTTTCTATCTTCCAGAACGTGACAGCGCGCATGGGGATCCGGCAGAGCGGCGAGCCACCGACCACGCCGGATCTGGCGCCGCCCACCGCCGCCTTCCTGCATGGCGGCGGCGCGATGGGCGGCGTCATGCGCGCCCACGACTGGACGGCGACGCCGGTGGGGCGTCCCGAGACATGGAGCCAGGCGCTCAGGACCGTCGTGCGCCTGATGCTCACCTCGTTGCACCCGATGTTCATCTGGTGGGGGCCGGCGTTCACCTGCTTCTACAACGATGCCTACAGCGCCGTGCTCGGGCCTGACCGCCACCCCTCGGCGCTTGGCCGCCCGGGACGTGAGGTCTGGGCGGAGATCTGGGAGGTCATCGGCCCCAACGCGGATTTCGTTATGTCCGGCGCCGGCGCCATCTGGCACGAGCGGCAGCTTATCCCCATCACCCGTGGCGATGCGCGGGAGGACGTGTGGTGGACGTATGGCTATTCCCCCATCGACGACGACAGCGCCCCAGCCGGGATCGGCGGAGTGCTGGTGGTCTGCCGCGATGTGACGGCGGAGGTGCGCGGCGAGCACGCGCAGGCCGAACAGGCCACGCGGCTGCATCAGTTCTTCGAGCAGGCGCCCGGCTTCATGGCCATGCTGCGCGGACCGGATCATGTGTTCGAGCTGACCAATGCCGCCTATCTCCGGCTGGTCGGCCGCGAGGTGGTGGGCCTCCCGCTCCGCCTTGCCGTGCCGGAAGTGGCTGGGCAGGGTTTTCTCGAACTGCTGGACCGGGTCTATGCCACCGGCATTGCCTTCAACGCTCGCCGCGCGTCGCTGATGCTGGCCATCGGCCCGGGTGGCGCCATGGTTCGGAGCTTCCTCGATTTCGTCTATCAGCCGATCCGCGACGCGACGGGCATGGTCACCGGCATCTTCGTCGAGGGCAGCGATGTCACCGAGGCGACGCTGGCGGAAGAGTCGCTGCGTGCCAACGAGGCACGGCAGGCGCTGCTGCTCGACCTCACTCGCATCCAGCGCGAAACCGACGACCCGGACGCGATGATGCTGACCGCCTCGCAGGCCGTGGGCCGCCATCTCGGCGCCAACCGGGTCGGCTTCTTCGAGATGCTGGACCAGGACACGTTGGGTTTCACCCTGGGCTGGACCGACGGCAGCCTCGATCTCATTACCGGCACGTTCCCCGCCGTGGGGATCGGCCCCGCCTACCTCGCCCAGATGAGGCAGGGCGCGACGCTCGGCATCGCCGATGTGACGCAAGACAAGCTGACTGCCGGCTCCGTATTCGGCGAAATCGGCGCACGCTCCATCATCGGCGCGCCGATCAGCCGTGGAGGCGTCTGGCAAGCCGGGATGTATGTCAACCACGGTACCGCGCGCGACTGGACGGAGACCGAGGTGGCACTGGTGCGCGAGGTCGCCAACCAGACCTGGGATGGCGTGGTGCGGGTCCGCGCCGTGGCGGCGCTGCGGGCCAACGAGGCGCATCTGCGCAACCTGCTGGAGAGGCTTCCGGTCGGCGTCGCCGTCGCCGACGGCCGCGGCCGCGTCACCTATGGCAATCCGGCGCTGGAGCGTATCGTGCGCCACCCTATGATCGCCTCAGCGAGCGTACCGGAATATGGCGCGTGGCATGCCATGCACCCCGATGGCCGGCCCTATGCGGCGGCGGATTACCCGCTCGCGCGTGGCTTGCGGGGCGAGACCTATGACAACGAACTGGCGCGCTACCGGCGCGGTGACGGCACCGAGATCTGGATCAGGGTCGGCGGCATCCCGTTGCGTGATGAGGCCGGCCAGATCACCGGGGCACTCGGCGTCGTCGCCGACGTGGACGAGGCCGAACGCGCCCGCCGGCTTCTGGCGCATTACCAGGAGGATCTGGCCAGCCAAGTCGAGGACCGCACCGCCGAATTGATGGCGGCGGAGGCGCAACTGCGTCAGGCGCAGAAGATCGAGGTGATCGGCCAGCTTACCGGCGGGATCGCGCATGACCTGAACAATATGCTGCAAGCGGTTGCGAGCGCGCTCGAACTGTTGCAGCGCCGCCTGAACCAGGGTCGGATCGACGAGGCCGGATATTATATAGACAGCGCGCTGAAGACGGTGGACCGGGCGGCGGCCCTGACCCATCGCCTGCTGGCGTTCGCGCGGCGGCAGGTGTTGCAGCCAAGGCTGGTCGAGCTGAACGCCTTGGTGCTCGGCCTAGCGGAGTTGATCCGCCGCACCATGGGTGCGGCGGTGCAGGTCGAGTGGCATATGGCCGCAACACCGCTGGCCGTGCTGTGCGACCCAAACCAGTTCGAGAACGCGCTTTTGAATCTGGCGATCAACGCGCGCGACGCCATGCCCGACGGTGGCAGGCTCACGATCGCCATCAAATCGGTCTACCTGGGAGCCGCCGAGGTTGCCGGCCAGGAAGGGTCGGTGGTCGGCGAATACGTGCAGCTTGCCGTCTCCGACACCGGCATCGGCATGGACCAGGCCACGCAGTCGCATGTGTTCGAGCCGTTCTTCACCACCAAGCCGATTGGTCAGGGAACCGGCCTGGGCCTGTCCCAGCTATACGGCTTCGTGCGCCAGTCCAACGGCGTCGTGTGGATCGACAGCGCGCCGGGGCGCGGCACCACCGTGTCCCTGTTGCTGCCCCGGCAGGAACAGGCGGCGCGAACGGAGGAGCACACGCCCGCGCCGCTCGGCATTGAGGCTGGCCGGATCGGGACCGGCGAGCGGGTGTTGCTGGTCGAGGATGAGGACCAGGTCCGCGAGATGGTGGCCAATGCCCTGCGGGAGTTGGGCTACGCGGTGAGCGAGGCCCCTGACGGCGCAGCCGCCATGCGCCTGCTGCACGCGAGCGAGCGGTTCGATATATTGGTGACGGATGTGGGGCTGCCGGCCGGCCTGAATGGGCGGCAGGTTGCCGATGCCGCGCGTGAACGCCACCCGGGCCTGCCGGTGCTGTTCATCACCGGCTACGCCGGGAACTCGCTTGCGGACCAACTCGCCCCAGCCATGGAGGTCATCAGCAAGCCATTCACCTTAGTCGAGCTTGCCCGCAGGGTACGGGCGCTTCTGGATGCGGTGGCCAATACACCGGGATAGCGCGAACGGCTACCCCGCCTTGCTCTCGACCGCCTGCAACACCGGACGGCCAATGGCCTGCATCCCGAACCGATGGATCATCCAGGTGCGGAACTGCGCGATCGCCGGATCAGCCAGATCTTCCTGATGCACCGTCAGGTAGTAGCCATAGCCGCCTTCCAGCACCGCCTCGAACGGCATCACCAGCCGTCCGGAGGCGAGATCGGCCTGGAACATATGCCGGTCCAGCAACGCCACGCCCTCGCCCGACAGCGCGTACTGCGCCGCCAGCACCGCCGTGTCGAACACCAGGCCGCGCTCCACGTCGACCGGCAGCCCGGCCTCGCGCACCATCATCTGCCACAGCTTATGCCGTGGCTCGTTGTCCAGGCGGACATGCAGCAACTCGGCGCGGGTCAGGAACGCGGCGGCGTCGCCGTCCAGCAGCCGCGCGGCGACGCTGGGATGGCACGCCGGCACCAGGCGCTCGGTCCACAGCAGGTTGATGACGTTCTCGCTGACATGCGGCTTGGCGTAGATCATCGCCGCATCCATGTCGCGCGCCGCAGGCCCGGTGGCATGGACGCTGTCGATGTCGAGGATGATGTCCGGGCAGGCTGCGCGGAACTCACGCAGGATAGGCACCGCCAGCAGATGCGCGAAGGTCGGCGGCAACTGCACCCGCAGGGTGCGTGTGCGGGTGCCGCCGTCATGGATGATGTCGTTCAGCGACTGCTCCATGCGGTCCAGCGCCCGCGCCACCACCGGCAGCAGCGCCGCCCCGGCATCGGTCAGCGCGAAGGCATGTGGCCTGCGGTCGAACAGCGGCGTGCCGAGCAGCCCCTCCAGCGCGATGACGTGGCGGCTGACGGCACTCTGCGACACGCTCAACGCCTGTGCCGCGGCGGTGAAGCTCAGATGGCGGCCGACCATCTCGAACGCCCGCAGCGCGTTCAGCGGCAGCCAGCGGCGGTCGAGGATCATGGCGCTATCCTATACGGGTTCTGGCCAACATCGCCTCGTCGGGCGCATAACCCATGCCGGGCGCGTCCGACAGACGCAGCCAGCCATCGGCATCGGGCGCGCAAGGCTCCGTCATCATGTAGTCGCGCCGGTCGTACGACCAGTCCGGGGGGTCGTACGGGAACTCGATGAACGGCGCGTCGCACAGCCCCGCCGTCAGGTGGATGTTGGCAACCAGCCCCATGCCGTTGCCCCAGGTGTGCGGCGTGAACACCAGGTTATGCTCCTGCGCCATCAGCGCCACCCGCCGCAGCCCGGTGATGCCCCCTACCAGCGCCGCGTCGGGTTGCAGCACGTCCAGGCAGCCTTCGGTAATCAGGTCGCGGAACTCGTACAGCTCGCGCGTCATCTCGCCGCCGGCCACGCGCATGTCCACCATCCCGCGCAGCCGGCGCATCCCCTCGCGGTCGCCGCGATGCAGCGGCTCCTCCATCCAATAGACGCCGAGCCGCTCCAGCTCGCGCCCGACCCGAATTGCGTCCTTCAGGCTCCACGGCGCGTAGGTGTCCTGCGGCAGCCGCCAGCCCTGGTTGCAGTCGACCATCAGTTCGAGCCTGTCGCCAATGCGCGCGCGCACCGCTTCCAGCGCCCGGATGTCGTCGCGCCAGTCGCCGCGCTGGAAGCGTATCTTCATCGCCGAGAAGCCCTCGGCCACGTACCGCTCGGCCAGTTCCGCCATGCCGCCGGGGTCGCGCAGGGTGCCGGACGAGACATAGGCGCGGACCTTGTTGGACAAGCCCCCGAGCAGCTTCCAGCACGGCTGTCCGGTGATCTTGCCCGCCAGATCCCACAGCGCCACATCGGCCGCGCCGATCGTGCGGTAGCTGACGTTGCGCGATTGCAGCTTCATCGCCTGGTGCAGCCGCTCGCGCTCCAGCGGGTCCTGGCCCAGCAGCAGCGGCTTCAGCGTGCGGATCAGCTGCGGGGCGTCCATCGACGCGGGGTTGGTGGCCGAGCCGAGGAAGGCGTGGCCTTCCAGCCCCTGGTCGGTGTGGATGCGCAAGAGCCCGAGGTTGCCCGCCCCGCCCGCGGTCTGCGACCCGCTGGTGTAGCGGGTCGCGGGGATGTTGTCCCAGGTGAAGATCGTGAGCGTCACGTCGTCGATCTTCATGGCGCGCGTCCGCGGGCTAGAGGTTGTTGTGCGAGCCGTCGCAGCGCGGCGCCTTGGCGCTGTGCTTGCAGCCGCAGAAGCCGATGGTGGCGGCGGCGTCCGCCTTGAACTCGACCGGCGCG
>JAYTQW010000415.1:0-3392 GCA_043746535.1 Rhodospirillales bacterium | reverse complement strand
GCGCCGGCAATCGTGGCCACGCAGGACGGCTCCATCCTGCTGCCATTCGCCTTCGAGACCGGGGCCGCCGCGTTCCGGCGCGGCGCCGACGCCATCCTGGTGTTCGACGAGGCGCGTCCGGTCGATGTCGCGGGCCTGCCGCCCGGCAACCCGCTCGCGGGCGCGCATGTGCAGATGCTGGCTGGCGCGACGCTGGTCACGTTCCCGCTGGCCGCCAGCCGCCGGCCGTTGCTGCGGCATGTCAGGCTGGGCTGGCGGGTGGAGTTGCAGGACCAGCCAGCGACGCCTGCCGGCATGGTCCTCACTCTCGCCGACGGGCATGCCGACCTGGCTGTCGCGCCGGCCACCGCCACGTCCGGTCAGGTGGTGTCGGTGCCGGACCCGCTGACCGGAGGGCAGTTGCAGGTCGGCACACTGCGCGGCGGCCGCCCCGATGGACATACCGATGGCCATGCCGATGGAAGGGGCGCGATGCAGGGCGTCAACGCCGAACGCCGGCTGCCGGACTTCACCCTGTTGCCGAGCTGGCAGGGCGTGGCGCTGGAGCCTGGCTCCGACAACGTGTCACTGCGCCCGGTCGTGGCCGGGTTCCGCATCCAATCGGGGCGGCCGGACGGGGCGCTGACGCTGACCGCGCGCGGCCCCGATCCCGACATGGTGGGCGCGGCGCTGCTCAGCCGCCGTTTCGACCTGCCGGCGCTGCCTTTGGCGGCGCTGTCGCAGCGGTTGCAGGCCGCCACCGATGCGGCCGCGTCGGCCCCCACCGGCGATCGTGGCGCCGCACGGATGGTGGCGGCGCAGGCGATGCTGGCGCTCGGCATGGGGGCGGAGGCACAGGCGTTGCTGGCGCTGGCCACCGCCGAGGATGCCCGCCTGATCGCGGACCCACAGATGCGCGCGCTGTCGGCGGCGGCGGCACTCCTGGCCGGACGGCTGGGGGAGACGACGGCGCTGGACGATCCGGCACTGCTTGGCTCGCCCGAACCTGCCTCGTCCGCACCTGCCCCGCCCGAACTTGCACCGCCCAAACTTGCACCACCCGAACTTGCCTCATCTGGGCTTGCCGCGTCCGGGCTTGCCTCGCCTGGGCTTGCGGCCAGGCCAGCGGGCCGGGACGAGATGGCGCTGTGGCACGACCTGCGCGCGGCCACGGTCGCGGCGGCGGCGGGACGTGCGGTGGATGTGGCGACGGCGGACGGGCTGGCGGCGCGCATCGCCCTGCTGCTGTCCTATCCGGCGCCATTGCGCGACCGGCTGCTGCCGCTGGCGGTGGCGGCACTGGCCGACACGGCGCACGCGGATGCCGCCCGCCGCATCGCGGCCGCGCGGCCGGACGATGCCGGCCTCGACTTCGCGCGGGCGCTGCTGGCCACCGACAGCGGCGACGCGCGGGCACGGCTGGCGGCGCTGGGCCAGTCCTCGGACCGTTCGGTGCGCGCGCGGGCGGCGGTGGCGTTGATCGAGGCGCGGCGCGCGGACCAGGAGATCACCGCCGGGCAGGCGGCCGACGCGCTGGACCCGCTCATCTATGCCTGGCGCGGCGACGCGCGGGAGGGGGCGCTGCGCCTGCGCGTGGCGGCGTTGCGCGATGAGGCTGGACAGTTCCGCCAGGCGCTCACCCTGCTGCGCGAGTCCGCCGATCCCGCATTGGCCGAGGGCTGGCCCGACCAGCGGGACGCACTGCGCGCGGCACTCGCCGGCACCTTCGCCCATGCGCTGGAACGGGACCGGACCGACCCGCTGCCGCCGCTGGACCTGGTGACGCTGGCCGAGGAGAACGCCGACCTGATGCCGAAAGGCGAGGCCGGGCAGGCGGTCGCCAGCCGCATCGCCGACCGCCTGATGGCGCTCGACCTGCCCGACCAGGCCGCCGGAGTGCTGACGCATATGATGGAGCAGGCCACGGCGGGGCCGGCGCGGGCCGAACTCGGCGTCCGGCTGGCCGGCCTCGCGTTGGACCGCGCCGCCCCGCAGGACGCCTTGCTGGCGCTGTCCGCCTCCAACGCCGAGGCGCTGCCGCAGCCCTTGCGCGACCGCCGCACGCTGCTGTTCGCCCGTGCCAGCGCCGCGCGTGGCGACCTCGCGCCGGCACTCGGCGCGCTGGCCGGCATCGATCCCGCCACCCACGAGGGCGCCGCGGCGGAGCGGCTGCGCGCCGAACTGCT
The DNA here is from genome assembly GCA_043746535.1 of Rhodospirillales bacterium. Lineage (GTDB taxonomy): Bacteria > Pseudomonadota > Alphaproteobacteria > Acetobacterales > Acetobacteraceae > CAVRQM01. The sequence continues at coordinate 1,227 of JAYTQW010000415.1, read as the reverse complement.
GGAACATTCGCAGAGCTGGCCGGAGGCGGAAGCGGCTTGGTCCAAGGTGGCGTTGCGCGAACTGCCGCCGCTGGGTCCGCTGGACGCCACCCAGGCGGCGCTGCTGGTGCGCGTGGCGGCGGCGGCCGGACAGGCCGGCGACGAGGCGGCGCTGGCCCGCCTGCGTGAGGCCATGCTGCCCCGGGTGGCCGCCGGTGCTGCGGCCGACACGTTGCGGCAACTGACCATGGGCCTGGTGCGGACGGCGGCCGACCTTCCGGGCGGCAACCGGCCGCGTTCAACACTCCGTTGACGTGGGCTTGTCACTGAAGGATTGATGGCGCGGCTCCATTGACATGGGGCCGGCGCCGCGCCGATGCCGCCCACACCCCGGGCATGCAGAAACATGCGGGGACCGGGGGGAATATCACTTGCGCTACCCCCCTAAAGTCCTCATGTTCCGCCCCCTTGGCCCCAGGGGGCGTGCGCATGAGGCGCGTGACCCAACAGGCCGTCTGCTGGTTGGAAAGGGAGATGCGCATGAACGCACTCACGCCACTGGGGATGGTCTCGGAACTTCCGAGCAGAAACCAGACTAACGACACCTTCTTGGCCGGGGCCGAGGAGCAGAAGGACTATTGGATCGAGATGGACGGTGCGAAGTTCGCCGGCCGCCATCTGCTGGTCGATCTGTGGGGCGCCACCAACCTCACCGATTGCGCCCATATCGACGCGGCCCTGAAGGAAGGCGCCATCGTCGCCGGCGCCACCATCCTGCACAGCCATTTCCACCATTTCTCACCGAATGGCGGCGTCTCCGGCGTGCTGGTGCTGGCCGAAAGCCATATTTCCATCCACACTTGGCCGGAGCGCGACTTCGCGGCGATCGACATCTTCATGTGCGGGTCGTGCGACCCGAACCTGGCGATCCCGGTGCTGCAACGCGCCTTCCAGCCGGAGCGCATCGACCTCGACGAACAACGGCGCGGCCTGATCTAACATTCCAGGCTACGCCGCGCGAAGACGGTTTGGCGGAGGGGCTGTGCTCCTTGGCCGGCCCTGTTGCGACGTTTGTGCGGGTTCATTCCTGGAACCTTATGGTTCCGGGCCGACGGGATGGGCGATGGACGAGACATGGTTGAATGAGACGCTGTACCCCGATTGGGGCCAGCGCTTCCGCGTGGTGCGCGAGTTGGCCCATGTGCGCAGCGCGTTTCAGGACATCGTCATAGTCGAGAGCGCCAGCCA
>JAYTQW010000414.1:0-5329 GCA_043746535.1 Rhodospirillales bacterium | reverse complement strand
CGGGCGCGCTGGTGACGGTGCATTGCGAGAACTACGAGGCGATCCGCTGGCGCACCGAGGCGCTGCTCGCGGCCGGCCACACCGCGCCGATGTACCACGCCTGGAGCCGCCCCAGCATGATCGAGCGCGAGGCGACGCACCGCGCCATCGCCCTGGCCGAGATGGTGGACACCCCGATCCAGGTGTTCCACGTCAGTTGCGCCGAGGTCGCCCACGAGATCGCCGCCGCCCAGGCGCGCGGGCTGAAGGTCTGGGGCGAGACCTGCCCGCAATACTTCACCCTCACCGCCGCCGACATGGACCGTCCGGGGTTCGAGGGCGCCAAGTTCATGTGCAGCCCCTCGCCCCGGGATGCCGCCGGCCATGCCGGCATGTGGGACATGGTGCGGCGCGGCGTGATCGACGTGATCAGCTCCGACCACAGCGGCTGGCGCTACGGCGGCGACCGGGGCAAGCGCTCGTCGGGCGACGACGCGCCGTTCCCCGACATCCCCAACGGCATCCCCGGCCTCGCCGCCCGCCTGCCGATCATCTTCAGCGAGGGCGTGGGCAAGGGCCGCATCGACCTCAACCACTTCGTCCGCCTGACCGCCACCAACCCGGCGCGGCTGTTCGGCCTCGCCAACAAAGGCAGCATCGCGGTCGGGCTGGATGCCGACCTGGTGCTGTGGGACGCCAACAAGAGGGTGACCCTCACCCAGGACCTGATGCAGCACACCATCGACTACACCCCCTACGAGGGCATGGACGTCACCGGCTGGCCGGTGGCCACACTGCTGCGCGGCACCATCGCCATGCGCGACGGCCACGTGCAGGCGGCACCCGGCAGCGGACAGTTCATGGCACGCGCGCCATATCCCATAATCCAACCACGCGGCGTGCTGGCCCACGGTTTCGATGCGTCACTGTATGCGTGAGACCCAGGCGATGAAGTAAGGCGGACGCGCTGGTGGGGCCTGTCGAAACCCCACAATGCACTCCGGTCCTGCGACCGTGTTACGGCAGACAGAATTTCACCGTGTCGCAGCGCGCCCATCGGCAGCCTACACCGACCGCCATGACAATGATACGCCGCGAAGGAAGCAGCAGTGTCTCAGCTTGAAGTTGCGGCCTTGGATGCACGCGGCTTGTAGGTTCCGCGCGCTTTCACTGGCTCCGCCGCCGCGTCGATCACGCCACCACGTCCGCCGCCATCGCTGGGCTGCACCGCAGTGTCTTGTGCTGGCGGGCGAAGTTATACCGGGTCGTGTAGAGGGCAACCATGTTGATCCTCCGCAAGCAGGTCATGGTGATTTGTTCTTATCCCTACGCTTCGCCGCGGCAGTCCTCGCCACCTCCGCCCGCCGCTCCGGCGTCATAGCCGCAGCGCGGGCGGCCCCGCCCTTGCGGCCCATGGACACCGCAGCCGCATCCTTGCCGTCATCCGGCGGGCGCGTGTCCTCTTCCTCGAGCCGACTGCGCCGCCTAGTCATAACCATCTAATAGACAACGCCCTTCTGCGCTATCTACGCCAGCCCCTAGAATTATTATGTTTTTAGGTATTATGCTGAACGCTTGAATCGGCTTTATTTAATTTCATGTACTATTAATTCTCGTATTTTTATGCATGCCGAATTCAGTAAGTTTTTTGTTTCTTCGGATATGTCATTAGTTTGATCAAAAATCATTGAGGCAGATATTTCTTCAAATGTTGCCCAATTTTCTAGGAGCTCTTGTTTAAAAAATGGTGTTATGTTTTGTAAAACATTGATTAGAGCTTCCAATTGTATTGCGAGTTCTCTCACAGAGGCGTGTCCCGCCTTGAAAGCGTCCAAGTATAAAATAATGAGATCATATTGGCGGCGGTTAAATTCAGTTACCATTCTTAATGCCCACCGCGCCAGTGGCGATCCGCATGACCTTCACCGCTGCGCCGATCACGTCGGCGGGGCGTTGCTCGCCTCTAGGACCCTTAGGCATTGGCCTGACCTTCCCATACGGTGCCGTCGAGGTAGCCACAGGCAACCCGATCCGCTCGGTCGTCCCACCCCTTGCCGTGAGCCTCGCGCTCGCCATGGATCAGGTAATTCGGGCGTTCATGCCTTACGATACCAGCGGCGCAAGCGGCCCAGCCGTTCCAGTATGCCTCGTTCTCGTGCTCGTTGCGCGGTGGGTTCGGAAACATGCCACAGCCTAGTACATGCTTTGCGCTAAGCATACAGGGGGACACGGACGAAACGCGAGCAGGGTGCCTTCAAGCCACCAATTCCAAATTGAGACACTATCAAGGAAGCGCTTCTTTTTGCAAAAAGAAGCAAAAACTCTCCTCCGTTGGTGGGCACGAACGACACCCGGTTCATTATTGATTTGACACAGGCTGCGCGTTATGTTCTTGTTCTGTTCGTGTCCCTTCCACTCCCCGCACCCGCACCGAGCCTGTCGCAGCGCCTGAGCCTGGTGGTGCAGGCCCTGCGCGCGGCCATCGCCGCCCACGCGGCGCGCGACCGCGCCACGGTGGCCGTGGCCTGGCTGGTGTGGCCCTACCTGAACCGCCTCGCTGCCCGCTTCACCGCCCTGACGCTGCGGGTGCAGGCCGGCAAGGGGGTAATGGCACCAACGACCAGACTCCGCGCCGCTGCGGAAGGGCCACGCCTCCAAGGGCCGCGCCTGCGGCCCCCTGGCCTGCCGCAAGGCTTCGCCTGGCTGGCCCGCCTTGCTCCCAGCATCCTGCCCCTGCGCAGTCAGGTGTGCCACCTGCTGGGCGACCCCGAGCTTGCGGCCTTGCTGGCGACGGCGCCGGGGGCGGGACGCATCCTGCGCCCGCTGTGCCGGATGCTGGGCATCGAGGCCGGGCCGGGCTTCCCGCCGGCGCTGTTCCACCAACCGGACCCGCTACCCAAGCCAACGCCCGACTCATCGCCATCGCCCGACTCGCCACCGTCGCTCGCCCTGGCGCCGCCTGCTCCGCAGGCGCGCGCGGCAGCGCCGCCGGCACCGGAACCGCCAACGCCGCTGCGGCCACCATCCAGACAACGCGCGCACCGGCTGCTCATCTTCAATGCAGAGCCGGCATGAGCAGGCCTTCGTACGCCCACAATGTTACGATATCGAAACATACTCTGCTGCTGACCCGCCTAACCAGTGAAAGGTTTTTGGTTCTTTTTGCAAAAAGAACCGCTTGCTTAACCTTCTCGGAAAATCACCGCACAGGCGCCATGCTACAATCCGGGGCTTCTGCCGTCGGATTTGCGCACATGCAGATATCCTTATATATCGCGACACCCTTTAAGGAGCCGCCCGATGCCCGATGTGATGCCGACCCTCGACGGCCTCGACTACAAGGTTCGCGATATCTCGTTGGCCGAGTGGGGCTTGAAGGAGATCGCCATGGCCCAGGACGAGATGCCTGGCCTGATGGCGCTGCGGGCCGAGTATGGCCACTCCAAGCCGCTGGCCGGGGCGCGCATCGCCGGCTGCCTGCACATGACCATCCAGACGGCTGTGTTGATCCAGACGCTCGAATACCTTGGCGCCACCGTGCGCTGGTCGTCGTGCAACATCTTCTCGACGCAGGACCACGCCGCCGCCGCCGTCGCCAGGTCGGGCACGCCGGTGTTTGCCTGGAAGGGCATGGACGAGGACGAGTTCAACTGGTGCATCGAGCAGACCGTGCGCGGCCCGGGCGGCTGGACGCCCAACCTCATCCTCGATGACGGCGGCGACCTGACCATGCTGATGCACGAGAAATACCCGGAGATGCTGGCCGACGTGCGCGGGCTGTCGGAGGAGACCACCACCGGCGTGCATCGGCTGTGGGACATGCTGAAGGCGGGCACGCTGAGGGTGCCGGCGATCAACGTCAACGACAGCGTCACCAAATCGAAGTTCGACAACCTGTATGGCTGCCGTGAGAGCCTGGTCGACGCCATCCGCCGTGGCACCGACGTGATGATGGCCGGCAAGGTGGCCGTGGTGTGCGGCTTCGGCGATGTCGGCAAGGGTTCGTCCGCCAGCCTGCGCCAGGCCGGCTGCCGCGTGCTGGTGACCGAGGTCGACCCGATCTGCGCGTTGCAGGCGGCGATGGAGGGCTACGAGGTGGTGACGCTGGAGGACGCCGCCCCGCGCGGCGACATCTTCGTGACCGCCACCGGCAATGTCGACGTCATTACCATCGACGACATGCGCCGGATGAAGAACCGCGCCATCGTCTGCAATATCGGCCACTTCGACAGCGAGATCCAGATCTCGGCGTTGCGCAACCACCGCTGGGAAAACGTCAAGCCGCAGGTCGACGAGGTGGTGTTCCCCGACGGCAAGCGGCTGATCGTGCTGTCCGAGGGCCGGCTGGTCAACCTGGGCAACGCCACCGGCCATCCGAGCTTCGTGATGAGCGCCAGCTTCACCAACCAGGTGCTGGCGCAGTTGGAGCTGTGGACCGCGCCGGCGGGTAAATACGAGGTGAAGGTCTATACCCTGCCGAAGCACCTCGACGAGAAGGTGGCCGAGCTGCATCTGGCGAAAGTCGGCGCCAAGCTGACCAAACTGACGCCGAAGCAATCCGACTATATCGGCATTTCAAGCACCGGGCCGTTCAAGCACGAGCTGTATCGCTACTAATACAGATGTATGTGACGCGACGGCCTTGATTTTCCGTCGATGACATTTTAATGGCGGTTCCCATGCGGGAGCCGCCATTGTCTTATGGTGCATCTTCACATTGTACTCATAAGCTTGTAGTACTTTCACCGGGATAGGTTGCTAAACAGTTTGCCAACCGGGGTTGGCTCAAATCGCCGTACGGCCTGAAAACTTTCGCCCAGATTGCGTTGTGTTGCGGCACTGCGCGCCAGGATATCAAAATGACTCCGGACCACCAAGCCGTGATCGACTTCAACACTGCCTGCACGGCGGCGGTCCAGCGTGAACTCCAGTTGGCGCGCGACCACACCATCCAGGCCGACCTGCTGTTCCTCGAACGGTGGGAGCGGCAGCCGCTGCCGGGGACCGCTGCGGCCCTGCGCGTGGGGCAGATCCGCCGGGCCAACCCGGCGCTGGCCGCCGAGATACGGCTCGAACTGTCGCGCGGCCGGCCGCTCACCATGTCGGAGCGCGCGGCCCTGTCCAACTGAGTGCCCGGCTGACCCGTCCACTGCCGTCGATCTCCTGGCGCAACCAGGGTGGGGCGGCGACGTTGGCCGCTCATGCTGAAGTTGAACCAGATCTGGCAATTGCTGCGGGCGGCGGCGGAGGGCTACGTCAACGACACCTGCCTCAGCCGGGGTGCCGCCATCGCCTACTACACCGTGTTCTCGCTGGCGCCGGTGCTGCTGATCGTCATCGCCATCGCCGG
>JAYTQW010000413.1:0-1676 GCA_043746535.1 Rhodospirillales bacterium | reverse complement strand
GATGCGTATTTCAACCGCACCCGCGCCATTGTCAGCCGGTTCGGCGACATGCGGGTAACCTACGCGCTGTTCCTGCGCCGCCCGGTGATCTCGGCGCCCAGGCTGATGCTCGAATGGCTGCAACAGGCGGGCCGCGCGCGCGGCGCCAAGTTCGAGGTCGAGATACTGCATCCCGAGGGCCAATGGACCGGCGCCGGCGAGCCGATCGTCTATATCGGCGGCATGCTGACGCAGCTCACCGACCTGGAGACGATCCTGCTGCAAAAGCTCGGTCCCGCCAGTGTCGCCGCGCACAACGCCTACCAGATGTGCGCGGCGCTGCCGAAAGCGGCGTTCCTGGCGATGGACGCGCGTCACTGCGCGGGGGCGGAGATGCAGGACATGATGGCCTATGCGGCCAGCGTCGGCAGTGCGGCGGCGCAGCGCGAGGGCGCGGTGGGCTTCGTCGGCAACGCCACCGACAGCACCGCGCACTGGTTCGGCAACGAGCGCGGACGGGGCACCATGCCGCACGCGCTGATCGGCTATGCCGGCTCCACCGTGCGTGCCGCCGAGATGTTCCACGAGACCTTCCCCGATGACCCGCTGACGGTGCTGGTCGATTACTTTGGCCGCGAGATCACGGACTCCCTGGCGGTGTGCCGGCGCTTCCCGGACCTGGCGGCGGCGGGCCAGCTCTCGGTGCGGCTGGACACCCATGGCGGCCGCTTTCTGGAGGGGCTGGACCCAGCCGAGAGCTACGCCGTATTGGACCGCCGCGCGCCCGGCACCATCCGCCGTTATCGCAGCGAGACGGAGTTGCGCTACCTGGTCGGCACCGGCGTCTCGGCGGCGGCGATCTGGCGGATGCGCGAGGCGCTGGACGAGGGCGGCTTCCCGCGCGTGCGCATCGTCGCCAGCAGCGGGTTCGGTGTGGCCAAATGCCTGACCATGGCGGACGCCCATGCGCCGGTCGACGTGATCGGCACCGGCAGCTTCATCCCTGACGCCTGGGGCGAGACCTACGCCACCGCCGACATCATCGCCTATGACAACCGCCCGATGGTCAAGGTCGGGCGCGAGTTCCTGCTGCGCCGGACCCAGGCTTAGGCTGGACGGCAACAGGCCAGAACTCGCTCGCGAACAACAGCAGTGCCGCGACCGGGAACGCCACGCCGAGCCAGGTCACCGTGTTCCAGCCGCCCCACGCCATCGCCGGGCTGGTCAGCGCCGAGCCGAGCGCGCCGCCGGTAAAGAAGATTGCCATGTACAGCCCGTTCAGCCGGCTGCGCACGGCGTCGCCCAGCGTGTAGATGGCGCGTTGGCCGGTGACGAGGTTGGCCTGCACGCCGCTGTCCAGCACGATGCCCGCCACCACCAGCGACGCCAGCGAGCCGTGGCCGCCGATGCGCGCCAGCACGAACGCCGCCGCCACCGAGGCCAGGGCGATGCCGGTCACCACCCGGCCATAGCCCCGATCGGCCAGCCGTCCGGCCAGGGGCGCCACCAATGCCCCGGCGGCGCCGGACAAGGCGAACAGGGCGATGCCGGCCTGTGACAGGCCGAACACCGGGCCTGACAGCAGGATCGGTGCGCCGGTCCAGAACAGGCTGAAGCTGGCGAACAGGCAGGCGTGATAGAGCGCGCGGCGTTGCAGCACCCGCGTTCCGCGCAGCAGCGGCCACAGCGACAGCAGC
>JAYTQW010000412.1:0-9853 GCA_043746535.1 Rhodospirillales bacterium | reverse complement strand
CAGCTTCACCCGGCCCGCCACCGGATCGCCCCGCCGCAGCCGCGCCGCCAGCCGGTGCGACAGGCCGACGATCACCGCCGTCTCCAGCCGCAGCCGGCGATCGCGCACCCGGCGCGGCAACTCGCGCGCCTCGGCATGCAGCGCGTCGCAGCGGTCGAGCAGGGCGTCGAACACGCGGCGCAGCCCCGGCGTCTGGCGCGCGCCGCGCAACTCCTCCACGCCGCTCCCGGCCTCGGCCAGCAGGTCGGCGGGCAAGTAGCAGCGGTCCAGCGCCACCAGATCCTTCTTCCCATCCTGTAGATGGTTCAGCACCTGCAACGACGCGGACAGCGCGTCGGACGCCGCCCAGGTGTCGCGCGCCTCGCCGTGCAGGTCGAGCACGTGCCGGCCGACCGGCATCGCCGAGCGCCGGCAATAGTCGAACAACCCGTCCCAACTGGCATAACGCGATGTCGTGGCGTCCTGCCGGAACGCATCCAGCAGGTCGCGGCCGTGCCGGTCGGTGACGCCGGTCGCGCGCAGGCTCGCGCGCAACGCGGTGGCGCTGGCGCTGCCAAGCGTCTCCGCGCCACGCAGCACCGCCTCCATGCGGTCCAGCCGGGCGAGCTTGTCGTCGGCAAGCAGGTCGCCGCTGTCGGCGATGTCGTCGCCGTTGCGGGCGAAGGCATAGAAGGCATGGATGTGCGGGCGCAGCCGAGGCGCGACCAGCATCGAGCCGACCGGGAAGTTCTCGTCGCCACGGTCCTTGCCCGACCAGCTCTCGACATCGAGGACGAGATCGCTCATGCGGCCCCGTCCCGAGCGGCCGCATCCTTGTACGCGCGCCGCTTCCAGGTGACGCCGCGCCCGAGATGGTGGTCGAGCGCCGAGCCGAGCGTCGCCGCCATGTAGAACAAGGCGATGGCGGGAAGCAGCAGGCCGAGCAGCGGCGTCACGCCGAACCGGCGCAGGGTCGGCGCGAACGTGGTGGCCAACAGCAGCCATGTCGCCAGCCCCGCGATCCAGGCGGGATACTCGCCCGACACCGCCGCCAGCACCGGGGCCACGAACAGCAGCCACATCCCCACCAGCGTGCCGGCCAGCAGCAAGGGCGAGTGCCGTAGTTGCACGTAGGCGGAGCGGGCGATCATGCGCCAGATGTCGGCGGCCTTCGGATACGGACGGATCGAGCGCGCGAGGGCGCTGTGGCCGAGCCAGATCGGGCCGCCCGGCTTGACCGCGCGGGCCAGCGCCATGTCGTCGATCAACGCCCCCCGGATCGCCGCGATGCCGCCGATCCGCTCCAGCGCCGCGCGCCGGATCAGCACGGTGCCACCGGCGGCGGCGGCGGTGCGGCGACGGCGGACCGAGGTCGCCACCCAGCGGAACGGGGCGAGCATCTGGAAGAAGTACACGAAGGCCGGGATCAGCAGCGTCTCCGCCAGGCTGCTCCGGTGCAGCGCCACCATCTCGCTGACCAGATCGGCGCCGCTGCGCTCGGCCTGCGCCATCAGGCTGGCGAGGTGCGGCGGGTCGTGCTCGATGTCGGCGTCGGTCAGCAGCAGCCATGGCGCCGTGGTCGCCGCCACCCCCTGCTGCACCGCCCACAGCTTGCCGGCCCAGCCGGGCGGACGCGCCGCACATTCCAGCACGCGCAGCCGGCCGTCGTGGTACAGCCCGCGCGCGATGTCGCCGGTGTCGTCGCCGCTGCCGTCGTCGACCAGCACCAGTTCGGTCGGGCCGCCGTAGTCCTGGGCCAGCAGCGAGCCGAGGCTGCGCGCCACGAACGCGGCCTCGTCGCGCGCCGGGACGACGATCGCCACTGCCGGAAAGCTGGCCGGACGATCCGGCCCCAACACCGGCCCGGCCTGCCAGAAGCGGCCATGCAGCAACGCCAAATAGAGCCACGCCAGCAGCGACACCATGGCGATCGCGGTCACGCGCGCACCATCCCGGCTTGCCGGAACCACGCCACCGCATCGACCACGGCGTCGCGGGCCGGACGCGGGCGGTAGCCGAGTTCGGCCTCGGCCTTGCCGGAGGTGAAGAACATCCGCTTGCGCGCCATGCGCAGATGGTCGCGGGTCACCAGCGGCTCGCGGCCGGTGACGCTCGCCCATGCCTCCGACGCCAGCGCCAGCGGCCACAATGCCCGGTTCGGCAGCCTGACGCGCGGCGGGCTGCGGCCGGCCACCTCCGCCACCAGCGCCAGCAACTGCCGCAGGGTCAGGTTCTCGGAGCCGAGGATGTAGCGTTCGCCGATGCGCCCGCGCTCCAGCGCCAGCAGGTGTCCCTCGGCCACATCGTCGACATGCACCACGTTGATGCCGGTATCGACATAGGCCGGCAGCCGGCCGGAGGCGGCGTCGGCGATCATGCGCCCGGTCGGCGTCGGCTTGATGTCGCGCGGGCCGACCGGGCCGGCCGGATTGACGATCACCGCCGGCAGGCCCTGGTCGCGCACCAGCGCCAGCACCGCCTGTTCGGCGCGGTACTTGGATTTCTTGTAGATGCCGGCGATCCTGGCCTCGACCACCGGCACCTCCTCGTCGGCCGGGGTGCCGTCGGCGTGCAGGCCCAGGGCGGCGACGCTGCTGCAATAGACGATGCGCTCCACCCCCGCCGCCTGCGCCGCCAGCATCAGCGCGCTTGTGCCCTCGACATTGGCCCGCATCATCGCGTCGGGGTCCGGCACCCAGATGCGGTAGTCGGCGGCGACATGGACCACATGACGGCAGCCGGCGACGGCGCGGGCCAGGCTGGCGGCATCGCGCAGGTCGCCCTCGGCCAGCTCCAGCGCCAGCCCGTCCAGGTTGCGGCGGTTGCCGCCGGCCCGCACCAGCGCGCGCACGGCCATGCCGCGCCCCAGCAGCGCGCGCGCGACGGCGGAACCCACGAAGCCGGTGGCCCCGGTCAGGAGTGTCAAATCATTCGCCATTCGTCAATCGTATAGCCCGGTCGCCTCAAATGGCGGAAGCGGCGTCGGCCAGCGCCGGTGCGATGTTGGCCGGGTCGTGGACAAACTGCATCACATCGTCCAGCACCGGCGCCTTGCCGCGGAACAGCGGCGCCATCGCCGCGATGGCGCCGATATGGCCGACGCCGGGGTAGAACCGCTCGGCGACCGGGCCGCCGGCGGCCTGGATGCGCACGGCCAGCGCCTGCGTGTTGCGCGGCTCCACGGTTTCGTCGGCGCTGCCCTGCAACAGCAGCAATGGTCGGTTGCGGCCGTCGGCGAAGGCGATCGGCTGCGTGGCCGCCATGTCGCCGGCAGCCGAGGCGAACACCGCGCGCACGTCCGGACGCTGGATCGGCAGGAAGTCGTATGGGCCGGAGATGCCGACGGTGCCGGCGATGGCGTCGCGCGCCACCCCGGCGGCGGCCAGGTATTCGGGGTCGAGCGCCAGCATCGCCGCGATATAGGCGCCCGCCGAGTGGCCGACCACGAACACCCGGCGCGGATCGCCGCCCCAGGACACGGCGGCGCGGCGGGCGAACGCCACCGCCTGCGCCGCGTCGTCGATGAAGGCGGGAAACCGCACCTGCGGATAGACCCGGTAGTCCGGCACCATCACCACGGCGCCACGCCGCGCCATCTCGGCGGCGGCGAACAGGTAGTCCGAGCGGCTGCCATACTGCCAACTGCCGCCGTACAGGAACACCACCACCGGCAAGCCGCTGGTGGGGGCGGGCATGGCGCCGGGGCGATAAGCAGGGCGATACACGTCGAGCCGCCGCCTCGGCTCGGCCGCCAGCGGGCCGGTCGAATAGGGGATGTCGCGCACGATCACCAAGTTGCGGTCGGAGATGGTGGCGTTCAGCACGCCGACCGGCGAGCAGCCGACGATGCCGCCGGCGAAGGCCAGCCACGCCAACATGCCGGCCAGCCAGTGCCGCCGCCGGCCAGCCTTCGCCGCCATCGTCATTCGTCTCTCCTGTCGCGCCGCCGCCTATACGGGGACCGCCGCCACGGCGATGCGTGGACCGCGGTCACGATTGCGCGGTCGTGGCGCATGGCGAAAAGTGCAGCCGCAAAGCCACTATCGTCCGCGCGGCGCCACAGACGGCTTCCAGCGCCGCATGCGACGCTGCTACTCTCCGTCCCGTGATACCAGCGCGCAACCGTCCGGCGGCATGACGGCCATCGTCCTCCCGGCGCTGGCGGCGTTGCTGGCAATCCTGGTCGCGGCGGCGCTGGCCGGCCTCGTCGGCCTTGGCCGGCAGGCGGGCATCGCGACCACCCTCGCCTGCGCCATTGGCGCCGTGCTGACCGTGGCGTTCCTGTTGTCGGGCGGGGCGCCGGCGACCCTCGTGCTGCCGATCGGCCTACCGGACCAGGGCATCGCCCTGGCGCTGGATGGACTGGGCGGGATGTTCGCGGCGATCGTGCTGCTGGCCGGGACGGCGGCGACACTCGGCCTCGCCGACGACCAGCCGCTGGTGGCGCTGTTCCTGGCCGGGATGCTGCTGGCGGTGCTCGCCGCCGATGCGCTGGCACTGCTGCTGGGGTTCGAGCTGATGTCGCTCGCCTCGTTCGGGCTGGTCTTGCGCGGGCACGACGAGGGCACGCCACGCGCGGCGCTGCTGTACGGCGGCATGGCGACCTGGGCGGCGCTGTGCACGCTGGCGGCGCTGGCGCTGCTGTCGGGCAACGCCGGCGAACTCGGGTTCGCGGCGATCCGGCTGCACCCGGCCACCGGCTGGCGCGTGTCCGCCGCGTTCGTGCTGCTGCTGCTCGGCCCCGGCTCGAAGGCAGGGCTGGCGCCATTGCATGTCTGGCTGCCGCCCGCGCACGGCGCCGCCCCGGCGCCCGCTTCCGCGCTGATGTCCGGCGCCATGACCAAGGTGGCGCTGTATGTCATCGTCCGTGGCGCATTCGACCTCGCCGGCCCGGCCACGCCGGCGTGGTGGGGCATGGCGCTGCTAGTGGTGGGCACCATCAGCGCCGTGCTGGGCGCGTTGCGGGCCAATGTCGAGGCCGACATCAAGCTGGTGCTGGCCTGCTCGACCATCGAGAACGTGGGCCTGATCGCCGCCGCCCTCGGCCTCGCCCTGGTGGCCCGCGCCGCCGACCTGCCGGCGCTGTCGAGCCTCGCCCTGGCGGCGGCGCTGCTGCACGCGCTTGCGCACGGGCTGTTCAAGCCGTTGCTGTTCCTGTGCGCCGGCGCGGTCCAGCATGGCGCGGGCAGCCGGCAACTGGGGCGGCTGGGTGGGCTGATGCGGGCGATGCCGGTGACGGGCGCGGCCGCGCTGGCCGGCGTCGCGTGCCTCGCGGGCGTGCCGCTGGCGCCCTCGTTCGCCAGCGAGTGGCTGCTGTTCCAGGCGGCGTTCGCCGCCCCGCGCATCGGCGGGCTGGGCTTCCAGGTGCTGGTCTGCGTCTGCGCGCCGCTGCTGGCGCTGGCCGTGGCGCTGGCGGCGGCGGCGGCGATCCGGCTGTTCGGCATCGCCTTCCTGGGCCGCCCCCGCACGCCGCGCGGCGCTGCGGCGGAGGAGGCGCCGCGCCTGACGCGCTGGGCGATGGCCGGCCTCGGCGGATCGTGCCTGCTGCTCGGCCTGTTTCCCGCGTTCGGCCTCGCCTTGGCCGCGCCCTCGCTGCGGGCGCTGGCCGGCGGCGGCCTGGACGGCCGGGCGAGCGCCTGGGCGATCCTGCCGCAGGCCGACGGGCCGGGCTACGTGCCGCTCGGGGTGGCGTCGCTGATCGGGCTGGCGGTGCTCGGCACGCACTGGCTGCGGCGCGCGCGCCGCGTTCCGGCGGCCCGCCTCGCCCCTGCATGGGACGGCGGCTTCGCGGCGGCGCCCGCCTGGATGCCGTTTGGCGACCCACTCACCGAGTATGGCCCGGACGGCTTCGCCCAACCGATCCGCCGGGCGCTCGGTGACGCGCTGCTGGTGGTGGAGGAGACCCTGGACATGCCGCCGCCGGGCGACCCGCGCCCGGCGCGCCTGACGCTCTCCATCCACGACCCGGCCGAATCGCTGCTGTTCGCGCCGCTGGGCCACCTGCGCGCCATGCTGTCGGCGCGCCTGGACGGGTTGCAGGCGCTGACCGCGCGGCAGGCGCTGACGCTGATGTTCGCGTTGCTGCTGCTGTTGCTGGTGTTCGTGGCAGTGGCGCGTCCGCTGTGACCGCGCTGCTCGGCCTGGCGGCGCTGGCGCTGCATGTGGCGCTGATGCTGGCGGCGGCGCCGCTGCTGGTGGGCGTGGTGCGCTGGATCAAGGCGCGGTTGACGGGGCGGCGCGGAGCATCGCCGTTGCAGCCGTGGCGAGACCTGCTGCGGCTGTCGCGCAAGCAGGCGATCCACGCCGAGGGATCGAGCCGGATGCTGCGCGCGGCCCCGGTCACGGTGTTCGCGGCCACGCTGGCGGCGGCGGCGCTGGTGCCGTCGTTCGTGCTCGGCATGGCCAGCGCGCCGGTGGCCGACCTGCTGGTGCTGGCCGGCCTGCTGGCGATGGCGCGCGCCGCCGCCGCCCTGGCCGGCATGGACGCCGGCACCGCGTTCGGCGGCATCGGCGCCAGCCGCGTGGTCACCTTCGCGGTGTTCGCGGAGCCGGCCATGCTGCTGGTCATCTTCACCCTGGCGCTGCTGGCCGGCACCACCAACCTCGACGCCGTGGCCGGTGTGCTGCATGAGGGGACGCTCGGCCTGCGCGTGTCGCTCGGCCTCGCTTTGGTCGCCATCCTCGCCGTCGCCATCGCCGAGTGCGGCCGCATGCCCTCCGACAACCCGGCCACCCATCTCGAGCTGACCATGGTGCATGAGGCGATGGCGCTGGACTATGCCGGCGCCGACCTCGCGTTGATCGAGTGGTCCGGCGCGATCCGGCTGCTGCTGTGGATGAGCCTGATCGCCGCCATCTTCGCCCCGTTCGGCATCGCCCCGGCAGGCGGCTCGCCGCTGGAGTGGGTGCCGGGCCTGGTCGCCTGGGCCGCCAAGGTGCTGCTGCTGGCGACCGGGCTGGCGGTGCTGGAGAGCCTGATCGCCAGGATGCGGCTGTTCCAGGTGCCGGAGTTCCTCGGCGTCGCCATCCTGCTCGGCCTGCTGGCGGTCATCTTCCTGTTCATCAGCCAGGGTTTCGCATGAACCCGCTCACGCCGGGCGACGGGCACGTGTTCGGCGTGCTGGCCTACGATGTCGGCCACCTGCTCGGCGGAGCCGTGCTGGTGCTGTCGTTCGGGCTGCTCTACCAGCGCCGCACCAGCGCCGTCATCAGCTTGTACGGGACGCAGGCGATGGTGCTCGCCGCCGCCGCCGCGTGGCAGGCCTGGGTGCAGTCCGCCCCTGAACTGTACCTGACCGCCGCGATCACCCTGGCGGCGAAGGGCGTGCTGATGCCCATGGCCCTGCGCCGCATCGCCACCCGCATGGCGGTCCATCGCGGGGTCGAGGCGGCGATGGGCATCTTTCCGAGCATGGCGGCCGGCGTCTGCGTGGTGGCGCTGGCGGTGCTGGCGGTGATGCCGACCGCGCTGCAATCGGCCGCGTTGACGCGGGAGGACCTGGCGCTGGCGCTGTCGGTGATCCTGCTCGGCGTGCTGATGATGATCACCCGGCGTTCGGCGCTGGCGCAGGTGATCGGTTTCCTGTCAATGGAGAACGGGCTGATCCTGGCCGCCATCGGCGTGGCCGGGATGCCGCTGGTGGTCGAACTCTCGGTCGCGGTGCTGGTGCTGGTCGCCTTCGTGGTGTTCGCGGTGCTGGTGTTCCGCATCCGCGGCCATTTCCAGAGCCTCGATACCGGCCATCTCGACACCGTGCTGCGCGGGCGCGAGTGATGCCGGCATGGCTCGGCGCGCAGGCGTTGGCCGTGCTGCTGCCGTTGCTGGCGGCGGCCGGCGTGGCGCTCATCCCCCGTGCCGAGGCCGCGAGCTGGGTGGTGATCGCCGCCAGCCTCGGCACATTCGCGCTGACGTGGCGGCTGCCGGGCGCCGATGCCGGCACGCTCATGCTGAACGATGCCCTGTCCGCGCATGTCAGCATCCTCACCGCCTTCGTGGGCGTGTCGACGGCGTGGTTCAGCCGCTTCCACATGCTGCGCGAACTCGGCGCCGGGCGTATCGACGAGCGCACCATGCGCCAGTACCACGCGCTGTTCCTGGCCTTCCTCGGCTTCATGCTGCTGGCGCTGCTGGCCGACAACCTCGGCGTGGCCTGGGTGGCGATCGAGGCGGCGACCATCGCCGGCGTGCTGGTGGTCGCCTTGTCGCGCACGCCGGGCGCGCTGGAGGCGGCGTGGAAATACTTCGTGCTGTGCGGCGTCGGCGTGGCGATGGCGCTGTTCGGCGTGATCGTGCTGTACCTGGCCGCCCTGCCCGCCACCGGCCCCGGCCTGCCGGCAATGAGCTGGACCGCATTGGCGGCCGCCGCCCCGCGCGTCCACGCGCCGCTGCTGAACCTCGCCTTCGTGTTCCTGCTGGTCGGCTACGGCACCAAGGCCGGGCTGGCGCCGCTGCACTCCTGGCTCGCCGACGCCCATGCCGAGGGACCGACGCCGGTGTCCGCCGTGCTGTCCGGCTCGGTGCTGAACGTCGCCCTGGTGGTGATCCTGCGGCTGCGCGGCCTGCTCGCGGCCAATCCGGCGGCGATGGCGCCCGGTCCGCCGATCATGCTGCTGGGCCTGCTGTCGGTGCTGCTGGCGGCGTTCGGGCTGTGGCGGCGCGGCGACATCAAGCGCTTTTTCGCGTTGTCCAGCATCGAGCAGAACGGGCTGGTGGCGGTGGCGTTCGGGCTGGGCGGCTCGGTCGCCGTGTTCGCCGGCGTGCTGCACATGACGCTGCACACGCTGGCCAAGGCGGCGATCTACCAATGCGTCGGCCATGCCAGCCAGATCAAGGCCAGCCAGCGGCTGCGCGACATCGGCGGCCTGGTCGCCGGCCACCGGCTGCTGGCGCTGACGCTGGGTGCCGCCATCGTCGCCGTCGCCGGGCTGCCGCCGTTCGGGCTGTTCACCAGCGGTTTCCTGATCCTGACCGAGGCGGCGCGCCGCGCGCCGCTGCTGGCGTTGCCGCTATGCCTGGGGCTGCTGGTGGGAATCTGGGCGCTGCTGGCGCGGCTGATCGGGTTGCTGGGCGCCCCGGCCACGCCCGACCGTGGCCCGGCCGTGCCGCCGCGCGCGCTGCTGCCGGCATGGCTGCTGCTGGCCGTGGTGCTGGCGGCGGGCGTCGCCATGCCCGGCCCGCTTGGCGCCTGGCTGCACGGCATCGGCAACCTGTACCCATGAGCGCCGCCGCCCTGATCCGCGCCGCCGCCACGCAGCCATGCCTCCCGGTGCCGCGCCATGTGCTCGACGAGGCCGGCTGGCGGGAGATGGCGCTCGCTTTGGCGCACGAGCCGACGCTGGACCTGCTGGCGATGTGGGCCGACACCGGTCATGTCCACGCGCTGTTCGACGACCGCGCCGGCGCCGGCGAGATCCTGCTGGCGTCCACGCCGGCCAGCGGCGGCCGCTATGCCGCACTGTCCCCCGCGCGCATGGCGGCGGCCTGGTTCGAGCGCATGATCCTCGACCTGTGGGGCCATGCCGCCGAGGGCGCCCGCGACCTGCGCCCCTGGCTCGATCACGGCCGCTGGGAGATGAGCGCCCCGATGGCGCAACGCCCCACCCCCGCCGCCGGCAATCCCGAACCGCCCGGCTTCCACCCCTTCGAGGGCGACAGCCTGCACCAGGTGGCGATCGGCCCGGTCCATGCCGGCATCATCGAGCCGGGGCATTTCCGCTTCACCGCGCAGGGCGAGACGGTGGCGCGGCTGGAGGTCAGGCTCGGCTACGCGCACAAGGGCATGCTGGTGCTGATGCGCGGCAAGTCGCCGCGCGTCGCCGCCCGCTTCGCCGCCCGGCTGTCCGGCGACAGCACCGTGGCGCACGGCATCGCCTT
>JAYTQW010000411.1:0-8529 GCA_043746535.1 Rhodospirillales bacterium | reverse complement strand
GCGGGCCAGCACGGCGCGCGCGTCGGCCAGCGTGCTGCCGTCCGGCACGGTCGGGCCAGAGCCGATCACGGCGGGGTCGTCGCCCGGCACGTCGGAGATCGCCAGCGTCACGATGCGGGCCGGCATCGCCGCCTCGGCCAGCCGGCCGCCCTTGATGGCGGAGAGATGCTTGCGGACCACGTTGATCTCGTCGATCGCCGCCCCGCTGCGCAGCAACGCCCGGTTCACCGCCTGCTTGGCCGCGAAGTCGATGCCGGGCGCCGGCAACGCCAGCAAGGCCGAGGCGCCGCCCGACATCAGGCACAGCACTAGGTCGTCGGCGCCCAGGCCGCCCACCATCGCGAGCATGCGCAGGGCGGCGTCGCGTCCGGCCTCGTCGGGCACCGGATGGCCGGCCTCGACCACCTCGATCCGGTCGAGCCGCCCGACGCCATGGCCGTAGCGGGTGACCACCAACCCGGACAGCGCCCGCTCGCCCGGCCAGCGACCCGCAACCTCGCGCGCCATCGCCGCCGCCGCCTTGCCCGCGCCCACCACGACGGTGCGCCCGCGCGGCGGCGGCGGCAGGTGGCGCGGCAGGCAGGTCGAGGGCGCCGCCGCATCGATGGCGGCCTGGAACATATGCCGCAGCAGGCCGCGTTCGGTCTCGAACATAGCGTCGTTCCCCCTTGGCGCAGTCTGCCACGGCGGGCTGGCGCGCCAAAGCCGCGTCCCTGCGGCCACGGCGCCCTGGCCGCTGCGCACCGGCGATAGGGCACGGCTTATGCCTGGCCCGGCGACAGTTGCGCGGCGGCGGCGATGGGTGCCAAACAGGCCGACCTCCCTCCGCTGGATGACGCACGCCATGGACCAGATGGACGCAATTGCCGGGCTGCTGCCGCGCAACCCAGGCACGGCCCTGCACCCGGACTGGTTCGGTGGCGTGCAGGTCAACCTCAGCGCCACCGAGCGCCGCGCCGCCAGCTATGCCGCCACGCGCTCGGTAAAGAAGGCGCACCAGGCCGCATGGTTGGTGCGCGCGGTGCAGTGCGTCGACCTGACCACGCTGGCCGGCGACGACACACCTGACCGGGTGCGGCGGCTGGCCTGGAAGGCGCGGCGGCCGTTGCGCGACGATATCGTGGCGGCACTGGGCCTGTCCGACGCGCCGCCGACCGTGGGGGCGGTGTGCGTCTATCCGGCCATGGTGGGCCCGGCGGTGCGGGCGCTGGAGGGCTCGGGCATTCCGGTCGCCTCGGTCGCCACCGGGTTCCCCGCCGGGCTGACGCCGCTGCCGCAGCGGCTGGCGGAAATACGCTATGCGGTCGACGAAGGCGCCGCCGAGATCGACATCGTCATCAACCGCGCGCAGGTGCTGACGCAGGACTGGACCGCGCTGTACGACGAGATCGGCGCCATGCGGCAGGCGTGCGGGCCAGCGCACCTGAAGGCCATTCTCGGCACTGGCGACCTGCGCACGCTGCGCAACGTCTATCGCGCCAGCATGGTGGCGATGATGGCCGGCGCGGACTTCATCAAGACCTCCACCGGCAAGGAGGATGTCAACGCCACGCTGCCGGTCAGCCTGGTCATGGTGCGGGCCTTGCGCGACTACGGCGAGCGCACCGGCGTCGCCATCGGCTTCAAGCCCGCCGGCGGCCTGCGCACCGCCCGCGATGCGCTGACCTGGCTGACACTGATGAACGAGGAGCTTGGCCGGCGCTGGCTGGAGCCTGACCTGTTCCGCATCGGCGCCAGCTCCATGCTGGGCGACATCGAACGCCAGTTGGAGCATTTCGTCACTGGCCGCTACGCCGCCGCCACCCATCACGCCCTGGCCTGAAGGATCGACCGTGTCCGACGTGAAAGAGATACTGCGCAGCATGGAGTACGGCGTGGCGCCTGAATCGGAGGCTCACGCGGCCGCGTGGCTGGCGCGGCATGAGTCCGGTTTCCGCCATTTCATCGGCGGCGCGTTTGTGGCCTCCGCCGACGGCGCCACCTTCGCGGTGATGAACCCGGCGCGCGACTCGCTGCTGGCGAGGGTCGCCGATGGCGGCGCGCCTGAGATCGACGCGGCGGTGCGCGCGGCGCGGGCGGCCTTCCCGGCCTGGGCGGCGCTGCCGGGCCACGAGCGCGCGCGCCACCTGTACGCCATCGCCCGCCATATTCAAAAGCGCGAGCGTTTCCTGGCGGTGTTGGAGAGCCTCGACAACGGCAAGCCAATCCGCGAGACCCGCGACCTCGACGTGCCATTGGTGGCGCGGCACTTCTACCACCACGCCGGCTGGGCCGAGTTGATCGAGGCCGAGTTCCCCGGCCACGTCCCGCTCGGCGTGTGCGGCCAGATCATCCCGTGGAACTTCCCGCTGCTGATGCTGGCCTGGAAGATCGCGCCGGCCCTCGCCGCCGGCAACACCGTCGTCCTGAAGCCGGCCGAGTTCACCCCGCTGAGCGCACTCGCCTTCGCCGAGATCTGCCGCGAGGTCGGGCTTCCCGCCGGCGTGGTCAACATCGTCTGCGGCGACGGCGATTGCGGGGCGGCGCTGGTGGCGCATCCCGACGTGGACAAGATCGCCTTCACCGGCTCGACCGAGGTCGGGCGCCTGATCCGCGCCGCCACCGCCGGCACCGGCAAGAAGCTGTCGCTTGAACTCGGCGGCAAGTCGCCGTTCATCGTGTTCGAGGACGCCGACCTGGACGGCGCGGTGGAGGGCGTGGTCGACGCCATCTGGTTCAACCAGGGCGAGGTCTGCTGCGCCGGCTCGCGGCTGCTGGTGCAGGAAGGGGTGGCCCCGGCCTTCCTGGCAAAACTGCGCCGCCGCATGGACCGGCTGCGGGTGGGCGACCCGCTCGACAAATCCATCGACGTCGGCGCCATCGTCGCCCCGGCGCAGTTGCGCCGCATCGAGCAACTGGTGCGCCAGGGTCAGGCGGAGGGCGGCACGCTATGGCAGTCCGCGTGCCCGATGCCCGCCATCGGCAGCTTCTTCCCGCCATCGCTGTTCACCGACGTGGCGCCGGCCTCGACCGTGGCGGAGGTGGAGATCTTCGGCCCGGTCGCGGTGATGATGACCTTCCGCACACCCGCCGAGGCGGTGCAGCTTGCCAACCACACCCGCTATGGCCTGGCCGCGTCGGTATGGTCGGAGAACATCGGCCTGGCGCTGGACACCGCCGCCGGGGTCAAGGCGGGCGTGGTGTGGGTGAATGCCACCAACCTGTTCGACGCCGCGGCGGGCTTCGGCGGCTACCGCGAAAGCGGGTTCGGACGCGAGGGCGGGCGCGAGGGAATGCAGGAATACCTTGTCGCCGATTGGGAGCGGGCGCTACCCGACCTGCCCGCCAGCGTGGGATCGCTCGACGCGACGCCGGGCAGCGCAGGCCCCATTGGCATCGACCGTACCGCAAAGATGTATGTCGGCGGCAAGCAGGCCCGCCCGGACGCGGGCGCCAGCTACGCCGTGCTGGGAGCGGGTGGCGAGACGCGGGGACTGGCCGGGCTGGGCAGTCGCAAGGACATCCGCAACGCGGTCGAGGCAGCGTCGGGCCAGGCCGGCTGGAGTGCCGCGAGTGCCCATAACCGCGCGCAGGTGCTCTACTACATCGCCGAGAACCTGTCTGCGCGGTCGGCCGAGTTCGCGGACCGGCTGCGCTCGTTCGGCCACGACGCCGAGGCGGCGCACGCCGAGGTCGAGGCCGCGATCCGCCGCATCTTCTTCTACGCCGGCTACGCCGACAAGTACGACGGCCTGGTCCACGCCACCAGATCGCGCCACGTCACCCTGGCGATGAACGAGCCGTTCGGGGTCATGGGCATCGTCTGCCCGGATCAGGCGCCGTTGCTGGCGTTCGTCTCGCTGGTCATGCCGGCGGTGGCGATGGGCAACCGCGTGGTCTGCGTGCCCGCGCCGGCGCACCCGCTGGCGGCGACCGACCTGTACCAGGTGTTCGACACCTCCGACCTGCCCGGCGGCGTCGTCAACATCGTCACCGGCGCGCGCGGCGAGCTGGCCGACACGCTGGCCAGGCACGACGGCGTGGCCGCCCTCTGGTATCACGGCCCGAAGGCGGGAGGGGCGGCGGTCGAGGCGGCCTCCGCCGGCAACCTCAAATACTGCTGGACCAACCAGGGCCGCGCCCGCGACTGGCTCTCCCCGGTGCAGGGCCAGGGCCGCGACTTCCTGCGCCGCGCGACGCAGGTGAAGAACATCTGGATCCCATACGGCGAGTAGGCCGGCGCTGGCCTACCCGATGCGCAACAAGCTCGGCCCATCGCGCCGCAGCCACAGCACCGCCTGCGCGGTGTGCGGCGTCAGCTCGTGGACCAGCGCCCAGAACCGGGGGGCGTGGTTCATGTGGCGCAGATGGGCCACCTCGTGCGCCGCCACATAGTCCTGCACGAAGGCCGGCGCCATCACCAGCCGCCAACTGAACGACAGGCTGCGGTCGGCGGCGCAACTGCCCCAGCGGCTGCGGGTGTCCTTGACGGTGACGCGCCGGGCTTGCAGGCCGAACGCGGTGGCCTTCTGCGCCACCAGTGCCGAGAGCTGCCGCCGCGCCTCGGCGCGCATGAAGTCGGTGACGCGCCGCGCCAGGAACTCCGGCTCGCCCGGAACCAGGATCTCGGCGCCCTCGGCGCGCGCCACGCCGCGCCCGCCGGTGGCGCGGATACGGTGCTGCGCGCCATGCAGCGGCACCTGCGCGCCGTCGGCGAAGGCGATGGCGCCGGGCAGGGCGGCAAGACGGGCCATCACCCAATCGGCGTGGTCCATCAGCAACGTCATGCCGGCGATGCGCGCGGTGCGCGGCGGCAATGTCACCACCACGGCGCCGCCGCGCGGGTCGATGCGCAGGCTGACGCGGCGCGCCCGCGCACTGCGCCGCCACTCGACGCGCGCGGCCCCTCCCGGCAGCGCCAGCAATTCCGCCGTGGCCTGTTCCATGCAGGTATGATGCCGCCTTGCGTGGTGGCGGGCAATGCCGGCCTGGCAGTTCCCAATCACCTTTAGGAAGGCCCCAGGAAGGCCAAGGGCTTTGCCCCTGGACCCCAGCAAAGGCTGAGCCTTTGCAATCCAGTTGTCTTGAGGGATGGGGTTTGGGGCCTGCGGCCCCAATGGGTCGAGGGCGACGCCCTCGCCTGCCTGTCCCGCAGCCGTCAGGCCCGCCGGCGGGTCCGGGGCATCTTGCCGGGCCACTCGGTCATGTGGTCCTCCAGCGGCCCGGACACGCGCTCGCTGATGGCGCGGCTGCGCACCGAGACGCCGGCCTCGTGCACCGTCTCGGACGAGCCGGACACCAGATAGTGCCACCATTGCAGCTTCTTGCCCTCCGCCACCAGCCGGTAGGCGCAGGACGGCGGCAGCCAGTCGATGCCGCGCATCGATTGCGGCGTCAGGTTGACGCAGTCGGGCACCTGGCGCTGGCGGTGCTCGTAGTCCTTGCACCGGCAACTGGTGGTGTCGAGCAGGTGGCAGGAGACGTCGGTGAACGAGAGCGAGTTGTCGTCCTCATGCCGCAATTTGTGCAGGCAGCAGCGCCCGCAGCCGTCGCACAGCGATTCCCACTCGCCGCGCGACATCTCCGACAGCCGCTTGGTCTCCCAGAACGGGCGCTCCGCATCGCTCATGCGGCGTTTCGTATCAGCCGCCGGAGAAACGCGCCAGCATCTCGCGCAAGGGCGCGGCACCGGGGTTGGCGCCGCCGCCCTGCTCGACCAGTTGCTGCGAGGCGATCGGCTGGCCGTAATAGGCGGCGTTCCAATTGCTGCGCACGCTGATCAGGCTGCCGTCGATGGACAGGCCGGCGAACAGGCCACGGCTGCGCGCGAACGCCACCACATCGGCCTTCAGCGCTGCGGTGGTGGAGCCGGACACGCCGGTGCCGAGGGTGGCGAAGGCCAGCCCCGCCTCCGCGCCGAACTTGAACTGGCTGTCGATCAGCGCCTGGAGGCCGCGGTCGGTCAGGATGATGAAGATGATCTCGCTGTCCTGGATGCCGGCCTGCAAGCCGAAGCTGCCGCTGGTCAGGTCGTAGAACGCCGGGTTGGACCAGCCGTTGTACTGGCCGCCGCTGGTCAGCCGCCCGACCAGCACGCAGGTGCCGCCCTGGCCACCGAACACGAACCCGGCCTTGAACACGCGCGGGCATACCAGCGCGCCGCGCGCCCGCCTCATCAGCGGCGTGGCGTCCTTCGCCTCGCGCGCCGACATCATGCCCTGCACCGTCAGCGTGGCGCGGTCGACCAAGTCCTGCTGGGCCAGTTGCGCATGGGCCGGGTGCGGCGCCAGCGCCGACATGGCCAGCAGGGCGGCGAGTGCGAAGCGGATCATGAACATCTCCCGTGACGTGTTCGTTTGAGCCGCCAGCAGGTTGGCGGTCAAGCCTCGCCTCGTGACTGAGAGCGCATGGCGGGCCTACACGCCTGGAAGTTCGTTCACGCACACCACGCGCCAGCCTGCCTCGGTGCGGTCGAGCCGCGTCAACGACAGGTTCTCCACTGACAGGTGCAGCGCGTTGTCGGCGCGGATGCGCAGCGCGTGCGCCACCGCCGCGCGGATCACGCCGCCATGGCACAGCAGCATCACATCCTGGCCGGCATGGCTGGCCGCCAGCCGCTCCATGGCGGCGCCCATGCGGGCGATGCCGTCGGCCATGCTCTCGCCGCCGGGTGGGCGCTCGTCGCCAGAGATCGGCCAGAAGCCGTGCGGCGGCATGGTCAGCCGGGCCGGCAGCTCGTGGTGCGGCAGCCCCTGCCAGTCGCCGAAGCTGAGTTCGA
This sequence comes from Rhodospirillales bacterium, assembly GCA_043746535.1. Classification (GTDB taxonomy): domain Bacteria; phylum Pseudomonadota; class Alphaproteobacteria; order Acetobacterales; family Acetobacteraceae; genus CAVRQM01. Next base: position 1,772 of record JAYTQW010000411.1, on the reverse strand, counting down.
TCAGGCCGGGTTCGATGGTCAGGCGCTGCTCCGGGTAGCCGGCGTCGAAGATCGCCCGCGCGGTGCGCTGGGTGCGCGACAGCGGCGAGGCGAGCCACGCCACCTCCGGCCCCGGTGGCGGCAGCCGTCGGGCCAGCGCCGCATACATCGGCCGCTGCGCCTCCAGGCTGTGCGGGCACAGGGCCACGTCGTTGTCGCCGTAGATCAGCGCGCGGGCGTTCTCCTCGACGATGGCGTGGCGGATCAGCCAGAAGCGGGTCTCGGTCATCATGTCATTCATTCACCAATTGAAATCAGCGCGCCACGCTCGCGCGCCACGCGGAACTGGCGGGCAAACACCCAGATCGCCCCCGCCAGCCACAGCGCGTTCAGCCCGGCTGCCCAGCCGAGATGCCCCCAGGCGGGCGGCGCCCCGGCCAGGCTGGCGCGCATGCCCTCGAACACATGCGCCGCCGGCAACACCAGGGCGACCGGCTGGATCGCGGCGGGCAGCATGGACACCGGATAGAACACGGCGGAGATGGGCGTCAGGCCGAACAGCACCGACCAGGCCAGCGCCTCCGCCCCGGCGCCATGGCGCAGGATCAGGCTGATGACGCCCAGCGCCACCCACCAGCCCATCACCATCAGGTTTGCCATGAACAGCAGCAGCAGCGGGCCGATGCTGAAAATGTTGAAGGCGTACAGCGCCCAGGCCAGCGCCACCGCCGGGATCAGCCCGCACAGCATGCGCAACGCCGACATGCCGATCAGCGCCGCCACCAGCTCGACAGGGCGCAACGGGCTGACGAACACATGGCCCAGGTTGCGCGACCAGATCTCCTCCAGGAAGCTGACCGCCACCCCCATCTGGCTGCGCAGCGCCACCTCCCACAGCAGCACGCCGCCCAGCAGCATGCCGCCGCCGATCGCCGCCGTGCTGCCGAGCCGGCTTGCGAAGAAGCTGGCGGTGAAACCCCAGACGCAGAGTTGCAGCACCGGCCAGTAGGCCAGTTCCAGCAGGCGCGGCCAGGAGCGGCGGTACAGCGCGATGTGGCGGTACATCATGCCCCAGACGCGGCGCAGGCTGGCCCGCGACCGGTCGGCCCGCGTGGGCATCAGGCGGCCACCACGTCGGCGCGGCGGTCGCGGGCGATGTCGAGGAACACCTGCTCCATGTCCTCGCGCCCGTAGCGGTCGAGCAGGCCGGCGGGCGAGCCGCGATCGACGATGCGGCCGCGTTTCAGCATCACCACCTGGTCACACAGCCGCTCCACCTCGGCCATGTTGTGCGACGCCAGCAGCAACGTGCAGCCGGTCCTGGCGCGATACCGCTCCAGCAGGCTGCGCACCATGTCGCCGGTGTCGGGATCGAGGCTGGCGGTCGGCTCGTCCAGCAACAGCAGTTCGGGGCGGTTGATCAGCGACTTCGCCAACGCCACGCGGGTCTTCTGGCCGGCCGAAAGCTGGCTCGCCAGCCGGCCCAGCAGCCCATTCAGGTCCAGTTCGTCGGCCAGCTCGGCGATGCGGCGCTCGATCTTCGGCACGTCGTAGAGATAGCCGTACACGCGCAGGTTCTCCGCCACCGACAGCCGGCCCGGCAGCGCCACGTAGGGCGAGGAGAAGTTCATCCGCGCCAATGCCGCGAAGCGGTCGCGCGCCATGTCATGGCCGAGCACGGCGATGCTGCCGGTGGTGGGGATCAGCAGGCCGAGCAGCATGGCGATGGTGGTGCTCTTGCCCGCGCCGTTGCCGCCAAGCAGCCCGAGCGTGCCACCCTGCGGCACGGCGAA